>DASTVU010000202.1:0-5145 GCA_035758935.1 Pyrinomonadaceae bacterium
TCAATCGAGACAGCAAACTCGATCTGATCACTAGCAACAGTACAGACAACGATATCTCACTCGCATTCGGAAATGGACGCGGTAACTTTACTCGTGCACCCCAATCGTACCCCGTTGGTCCAAGCCCATATCCATTTGGCACGGGCGACGTCAATAACGACGGCCAACTCGATATCGTCGCCACTGCGACTGCAACTGGACCTCAACGCCGAGAACAACTTCCCCACAGCCGAGCGTTAACATTGCTCTTATCCGACGGAAAGGGCGGCTTCTCACCACGCCAACTCCCTATCCGCACCGGCGAACCATGGTTTGCTGCTATTGCTGATCTGAATCGTGATGGTAAAGCTGACATCGTCGCAACGCATCACGATCAGAGTGCCATGACGGTGATGATCGGCGACGGGCGTGGCGGGTTCAGCGAAGCAAATGGATCGCCATTCGACTTTGGAGCTTCTCTTTATCATTTTATCGTCGCCGATGTGGATCGCGATGCGACGATGGATGTCGTTGCGACTAGTGGCAACAGTCTACGCGTGCTGTTGAACGATGGACGCGGTGCTTTTAAGTCGTCAGCTTCGATACCCATTGGACCAGGCGCGTGGCGACTGGCTACAGCTGATCTTAACGGCGACGGTACAGTTGATATCGCGACGAGTAATTCCGAGAGT
Organism: Pyrinomonadaceae bacterium; assembly: GCA_035758935.1. Lineage (GTDB taxonomy): Bacteria > Acidobacteriota > Blastocatellia > Pyrinomonadales > Pyrinomonadaceae > PSRF01. The sequence goes on from DASTVU010000202.1 coordinate 672, forward strand.
AATACCCTTAGTGTGTTACTCGCAAGAAGACCTTAGCGACACCGGTTGAGTCGCACTGATGTTTCCGCCGAAGTGATTACTTTGTTCGACTCCCACAGCGTCATCTTGATCTTCACGTCGCCTCCTGCTGGAAAGTTCAATGGGTATTGCTGTGGGCTACTGGTTGGTTTGAGCTCGGTGGTTTCGACATGTCCATCAGGAAATGTCAACTGCGAAACCAGAGATATAGATTCACGGCCATTCAAGATCTCCCAAGTCGCATTTATCTGATGCGATAAGCCGTCAACACAAAAAGACTCCGTGTTTGCTTTGACGGAAATTCGTGGGACGTTTCCAGTCTCGCTGAACGGAATTACCTGTTTCCCTTCGTAGAATGCTGCTGCTTTTACGGCTTCGTTGATCTTCAGTTCGATTTTGTTGCTGGTTCCTCGTGGCTTGCCTGACACGACCCAGCCGACAAACTTCAAAAGACGTCCTTCAACAAGAACCTGGAGTGGCGCTTCTAACGTCACTTCCTGCGGTTCCGATGGGGTGATTCGAAACGGCGTGTCGTCAGTAAACTTCCTGTCAGGAGTGACGACTGCAATCTTGACCTTAATTAGCGGTGGGGCTCCGTCATCCTCTAAATGCACGGCCGAAACATCCAGCGTCATCGGGAATGGATCGGCCGTCCCGCCAGGTGATCGGTTCAGCTGGAACACACCACGCCCGTAAGTACCGGCACGGATGACTCCAGTTTGGAAAAGGAAGAACAGACTCTGATGAACTTCCATTTCGGTGATGGTTACATTAGGCACACCCGGCGAACGACGCCAGCTCCAGTCGAAAATTGTGGGAACTGTGGCGGCAGCGATTGCAGTTTGCGAAACTACACTTGAGGGTTGCGAAACTAATGGACCAGCAACATGACCGCGATAAACACCATGCTCCGTGCCAACGTAAACAGTGGTGCCGTCCTTCTCCGGCACAAGCGGATCCATTACCACACTTGTAACCTGTTCGACAGGAAAGTCGGACAAGAAAAAGTCGTCAATATTATTAACGGCCCATGTATTACCTGTCCGGCGTTTTATTTCCTTGATTCGGCCTGGACCATTGGGCATAGCGAGAACGGCAAACACTCGTTCGTTTCTTACAAAATCGGGACCAATCGCATTGATGGATGCACCGCACTCACAAATTTTCTGCCAGCGTACCTCAGGCGAGCCGCGCCAAATTTGTCCCGTGTTCGTGCCTAGATAATAAACAGGTTGACTCTCAAGCAAAGCGCTTCTGAACGCGACTGTGGTCGTGGCTCCTGTTTTGCCAAAGAAGGGATCGACGGCCTCCCACGCATCAGGTGACCGCAAGGTAGCGGCAGTTGCCGTATTTGCATTCTTCGTACGGAATAGTAAACCGGCTTGCAGGCGGAGCAGATGACCGGGCCGGTAAGGGTCAGTCCAAAACGATTTCGCAGTCTTATCGGCCCATATCTTTTCCGTCGATCCGGCAACGATCGGGAATGCGGATGGCGACATTTTGGAGCGACAAATCTCTCCACTGTCAGCAGCTTTGTTGCAATGAGTATAGACAGTGGGATCGACCGCAGCATCGACTTTTGCCTGCACGCCGTCGCCTCCGCCGACGATCAACGATGCCGGTACGTTGTTCCTAATCCACGCATTACCGTTATGCCAGAGTCCGGAAACCGTTATGGATGGATCGCGAGGGGACAAACCGATCCCGCCGACTTGACCAATTGCCAGCCCCTGCGTGAGTGGTTGCCAGGTAACGACGCCTTCAAAGTTAACGACACCCTTTGTTACTCCGCCGTCGTTTGCTACGTAGAGAATCTGAATTTGTGAAGGAGTGGGATTAAAGCTGCCAATCGGAGCAAAAACCAGGTCGTGTATGTCAGGATGGACATCCAGTCCACGGCGAAAGGGATTGGCTGGATGTGACAGGCAGCAACTGATATTGGTCCATGAGTTTTCCGAAATCACTGGAATAACCTTGAAGTTGTTGAGACCGCCTTTGCGACCGCCATCAGTGGTTTTCCAAACGGATACCTGACCAATGTACAGGTCATCAGGGCTGTACAGTCCGACGGCGATAGCGGTATTGAAGTGCAGCTGGCGTTGACTTGGAGGCGATGGTAGTTCAGTCCAACTGTCTCCGCCGTTGATGGTTTTGAAGAGCCGATAGGTAGCCTGACTCGGACCCGTTGCATAGCCGGCATAGAGTATTCGTTGCGGGTTAGAGAGTCCCAGGGTACGGCCGGCAAACGTCAGTGCAATCCGGCCGAAATCGCTGCTCGGAAGACCATTAGTGAGCTTGGTCCACGGCTGTGTCAGTGGATCAGTTGATCTGAATATTCCGTTGCCCGAAAAAGCAACATAGAAGACGTTTCGGAAATTATCAACAGCCAAATCAAATGCGTTCCCACTTGTGGGCAAACCGTTGCGCAATAGCTTCCAGCAATCAGTTCCGTCTTCTCTGTAAGTGGCCAGGCCCACGTCTGTCGCCGCCAGAACGAGCGCAGGGTTCAGACTTATCACGACGATCTTATTAACCGTCGCTCTGCTCATCGGTCCGTTACTGCAACCAGTTTGCTGGAGGTTAGTACCCATCGGAGTCCAGGTTCTTCCGGCGTTGACCGTACGAAAGACGCCGAGACTGGGACCGATAATATTTGCAGCTCTATTCGGATCGCCGGTTCCCACATAGACTACGGCGGTACTGATTGGATCGATTGCGATAGCTCCCACCGACAATGTCGCTTTGCGTTGAACGGAGTTGCTGCTCGGACCGATCGGGCCAACTGGACCAGCCGTGGCGCCTGGTGTGATGCCACCGTCAGGCAGGAGCATGTCGCGGACTAGTGCGAAATCAGTAAGTTGTACCCAGGTTGCGCCTCCGTCTGTGGTCTTCCATACTCCGCCCTCGGATGCGCCGATGTAGAGCGTGTCCGCATCTCTCGGGTGGACCGCAATTGCATTAACCTGACCGCTGATGACGTCGAGGTTGTTCAGCGGCATTCCAAAAGATCCAATAGAGAACCATTCTTCTGAGAAGACGCCTGTTGTACCGGCTAAAGGGCCTTGTAGTGTTCCGGCGGGCGCTTGCGCAAAGTGCTGTTCGCTTGAGGTGGGAGTTAACAGCAATAGTGCAAAGAGAATTCGGAAAGCCACGAGCTTGAGTGTCTTCATGGGAGGTTCCTGTAGTTGTTTGCGGCTTCGGATCTAACACTTCAATAGAAATGATCTTTTCCTGAATTTTGTTTCTGATTTTGTCCTGAGAATCACCTTCCGCGCTTGAATGAGGCCTGACTCGTGAGGCAAGCGGGTGCGGATTATTGCGTGGTGGTCGGCTTTTTCGGAGGCATCGTTTCCGCTAACCATTTCTCAATACGCTGCCACATGTCGAGCACATTCGCGCGGTCGGAGATGGTGTGGCCCTCGCCCGCATATCGCAGGAGCGTGACGCGCTTGTCCTGTCTGTAAAGCGCAGTATAAAACTCCTCGGCTTGCTGAATCGGAATGAAATCCAGTTCACCGTGGATCAGCAGTAGAGGCGTCTCAACTTTATTCGCGCGATGAATGGAACTGTTTTCACGATAACGATCGGGATGCTGCCATGGTGGACCACCCATGCCCATTGAGCCCTTCTCGAGTTGCAGCATACGCAGAATCTGCGCTGACTCGGGCCGGCCCGAGTCGCCGTGCCGGTACTGTCCGTAGAACGTTCCATACAGACTGGTAAAGTTAGAAAAACCGGCACTCGCAATTGCCGAGCGAAACCGGTTCGTTTGCGTGATCAAACCAAGCACTGCGAAGCCTCCATCGCTTTGGCCCAACACGGCGATGCGATCAGGATCGGCAGCGCCATGAGCGATTGCTGCGTCCAACGCTGGTATGACGCCGTTAAGGAGTGGTTCGAGTGCGTGAGAGTCGGTGGGATTTTTAATCTCCGGCATACTCGCCAACAACACCGCATACCCGAGCGCAGCGAAGAGTTGTGGATGCTCGAAGTTCACACGATAGGGCGAGAACGACGACGGCTCGGTGGATCCGTAAACTGAGGTTGGGTAAACGATCGTAACTACCGGCGCGCGCGTGCCACTCACATGATTGGGAGGAAGCAACAGCCACGCATTCAGGGCGGTGCCATCCTGCGCTTTATAACTCAGACGTTCCGCGCGCCCGAGTTTGACGTCTTTCATCCATTCGTTCGCGTGCCAGATCGTGAAGTAGGAAGTCAGTGGACGACCAGCGCCTCCTGAGAGCCACAGTTGTGATCCAGTTGGACCATTTGCGATGTAGAGTGCCGCATCGCTTTTTGGCGCGGTGGAGAGTAAGCGGGCGTCCGGTTGTGGTGGTGCCGGAAGATTAGGTTTCGGCTGGGACGCTGATGGCTTGTTGAATGGCTTATCAAGCTCCGCGCCTGAACGAGCGTCGATTACGTGACGCTCAGTTCCCCAGTTCACGGCTGAATA
>DASTVU010000203.1:0-4277 GCA_035758935.1 Pyrinomonadaceae bacterium
GGCGGCCTGACGCCGCTTTGGTCTTGATCGAGCGTGATCGATAACAAAGCGGCGTCAGGCCGCCGCACTCCAGGGTGGCACCTAATTCCTTCTATGCATTCTCAATCCAAAAACAATTCTTCCAGTGATTGTTTGATCGGCTGAACCGAAACAACCTTTCCGCCCGCTTTTCTCAACGCAGCCAACACACGTTCAATTTCATCTTCGGAAGCTATTTCGATCCGGAGTCCTCTTGGTGTGGGTGTGATTTCACTCTGCGGAAGGTGCTGCCTCAACGTATCAGCGTCGGTGCCGGTCGCCATCACTTCCATTCGGTTTGGACCTTCCGTCGTTTGCCGCAGCTCATCGAGGTATCCAACCTGAGCGAGCTTTCCTTTTTTCAGAATCGCAACCCGATCGCAGAGCACTTCAATGTCTGAAAGTATGTGAGAGCACATGAACACAGTCTTGCCCTCATCACGCAGCGCTGCAATCAGATCGCGCACTTCACGACGACCTACGGGATCAAGACCACTCATAGGCTCATCGAGGAAAACTATCTCCGGATCGTTTACGAGCGACTGGGCCAGTCCCACTCTCTGCAACATGCCTTTAGAGAATTTTCTCAGTTGCTTGTCCCAGCTTTTTTCATCGAGGTTGACTCGTGCCAGCAGGTCAGCCGCACGTTTCTTACGTTCAGCAGCCCGAAGGCCAAAGATCTCGGCGCAGTACTCGAGAAACTCACGCGCCGTGAGGTAATCGTAAAAGTATGGATTCTCGGGCAGGTAACCGATGCGTTGATGCATCTGCACATCTTGTATGTCGTGGCCCAGAATGCGAGCGCTGCCCGTTGTCGGAAAGATCAAACGCATCAGAAGCTTGAGCGTCGTCGTCTTGCCGGCGCCATTTGCACCGAGGAAGCCGAAGATCTGTCCACCATCGATCGACAGCGACAATCCATCGAGCGCGCGCACTTTGCGTTTGCGCCAGAAGCCGACTTCGTAGTCTTTGGTCAGGTTTGTGATCTCGATAACCGGCATACTATTTTAGAGGGACCTTTGTCGCTTTCGGATCCAATTCGACTTCGCAAGCGCCTGCTTTCAAAAGGTAGGGAGCTCCTGACGGATCCAGAGGCGCCCCTGATTGGTCCATCGGAATTCCCAACGTGCGAAATATCTGTCCCAGCTCGCGCCACGACTCAGGACATTTGCCCGTACGCGCCTGATAGGCTGCGAATAACTTCCGTAAACCATCGCGCTGGTCCAGCGAGTCCAACCGCTGCAGATGCTTGCTCGCCATTTGCTTGACTTGATCGTCACCAGACTGCTCATGCATGCGCGTGTAGATTTCGCGCGCGGTTGAACGACTTCCTCCCTCGGATAGGAGCCTTGCTTTCATCGCTTCCATCCACGCGGGAGCGCCGGGAACCTGCGCGCCACGCCCGTACGTCTCGCTTGCTAATTGATATTGTCCCTGGCGCCAGTAGATGTATCCAAGATGATGATAGAGCCGCCAGGCATTTGGATTTGCGTTAATGCCTTTTTCTGCCAGGCGAATGGCTTGTTGCACATCAATCGCCGGCAAGACGACGGCGGCGTACTCGTAAGGTTCGATAAACTCCGGATCCAGAGTCGTCGCCGTGTCCAACAACGGCGCGAGCAACTTGATGTTTAGTCCACTAAGATCCTCGAGAGAAATATCGCCTGTCGAGTTGATAAGCTTCTTACCTACGTACTGCAACGAACGCATCCAGTACCAATCGGCAGCCAAACCATTAAAGCCGAGACTGACTCTGCGCGCGGTCTTATCGTTTAGATAAAGACTCTCGTCAATTGCGTTCGGATCAACTGGTGGTCGCAACTTGTCTGTCCAGCGAACAAGGAGCGCGGCACTCGCCATTCCGACGAGGATGACCAGTCCCAGCGTAATACTCTTCAGGCGCTCGTTGTTCATCTCTTATTTGAAGTTTCGACGGCTGAAGATGAGTGTTGCCGCGGCAAGTATCACAGCGATGTAGACCAGCGCATACAACGCGGTGACGAACACAAATCCCGGATCAGGCGTGCGACCATGCGCTGCCGGAGTAATAAAGCTGTAATTAGAGAGATTCGGCAGCAGGTAATATAAACCAGTAAAGAACCAGCGCGCCCCTGTGCTGCCCATTGAAGCGGCCAGAGCCTTCAGGTCGGCACTAAAGTGACCAATAACAAAAAGCAGAAACGTTAAAAGAGCGGAGAGTGCAGGAGATGAAAATGAGGAGAAGAGCAGCGCGACGGCAGTCAACAGCATCAACTCGAGGTAGATCAAAAGCACCGCGGGCCAAATTGTTGGAATCAGCGGATCCCAACCACGACTGATGTACAGCAGTGCGACCGAAACTCCCACTCCCATCACCAGCACATTCACCAGCAGCGTGAGACAAAGACCAAGATACTTGCCAACCAAGAACTCTCCGCGCCCGACCGGCTTTGAAAAAACGGCGTAGATTGTTCGTCGTTCGATCTCTTTGTAAACAAGTCCGACGCCGACAAAGATGGCAATGAACATCCCAAAGAGGAGCATTGCGCTCAGACCCAGATCAACGATTACCTTGCGTTCCTGACCGCCGGATAATTCGCCGATAAAGATCGAAGCCGCAGTCAGCAGCAGCACAAACAACACGAGGTTGTAGAGCACGCGATCGCGCACAGCCTCACGAAAAGCGTTACGGGCGATTGCCGACATGCGCCATAGGCTGCCGGAACCGCCCGGTTTTGATTTTTCGTAGTGAGTAGTTGCTTCAGCCGTGTCCAACGTTCTCAGTTGTGCATCCATACAGCTAATGAGGGCAACACAATCTAACTTAAATTCATATAGTTTCGGAAGGGGCAGCGTTGAGCCGATCTAATTGAGAGGGCTACCGCCTGCGACAGTACGTGCGTCATCAGCTGTGCAAGTGGGCGCGGTGTCGGTGATGTTGTAATACATAACGCCCGCTTCGTTCACATAGAAACTCCGCGATCCAGTAGCGAAAATAATGTTGACTGTTGGGTGTAATGAAGGCTGCGCTATCGCGTCGAACGCTGGAACTCCAACACCGGCTACATTTGTTACTGAAAATAGGTAACCACTCTTTGGCGTACCAGGTCCTGCAATAGTTGCAGCGCCAACGTTCTGGTCGACGAGGTTCATGTTGCGCAGGGCTGCAAGGTCCCCATAGGTGCCGCCACCCGCAGTCGCTCGGTAGGTGGCTTGGCCGCTGCCGATGATCCGCATTGTCGATAAGGCAGAAGCTTCATTTGCGGACCGTCTTGAGGATAAAAGGTTTGGTATCGCGATCGCTGAGATGATGCCGACGATGGCTACAACAATCAGAAGCTCTATCAGCGAAAAACCTTTGTTGGATTTGTGGGATCTCATAGTCGCGGTACTCCGCGTAAAGTGTTAAGTGATGAAGTCGTAGGTGATTCGTAAAAAACTTGCGGAGGCGAGCTATCCGCCTCCGCAAGCTGTGAGATTGGGAGGACGGACTAGTTGAGGACTCCGCCACCCGTTCCCATCGTGACAGTACGAGCATCGGTAGCCGTACAAGTTGACGCGGCTGCGGTCGTGTTGAAGTACATGATTCCGGATTCATTCGTGTAGAAACTTCGTGAACCCGTTCCGGTTACAGGGTTACCAGTCGTGTGAATTGCAGGTATTGCGGTCGCATCAAAAGTCGGAATGCTAGGTCCGGCAACGTCTGCAGCGGTGAATTCGTAGCCGCTCTTTGGCGTGGTGGCGCTATTGTTGACCACTGAGTCAACCAAGCCTGCGGTGTTGAGTTCAGCCAATGTGCCGTACTGGCCGGCGCCGGCCGTTGCCTGGTAGGTGGCTTCCGAACTGAAGATAACGCGCATGGTCGCGATAGCCGAACCTTCGTTAGCGGCGCGACGTGAGGCGAGGAGGTTGGGGATAGCGATCGCGGCGATGATGCCGATAATCGCAACGACGATGAGAAGTTCGATTAACGAAAAGCCTTCTTGGCGTTTGGTAGTCATGCTAATTTCGTGCTCCTTAAGAAATTTAGGGTTTTTTCAATTGCTCGCGCCAACGGCTTTCGTTCCCTTGTGAGCCGCGCAGAGCGCGAAGTGTCGGTGGTGTCCTAAACAACCGGTATGCCAATGGACGTTTTGCCCAAAATGAGGAAATTTAGATCGTTTTTGATCGAAATTTTAGTGGGCGGACCATTACCGGCAGGGTGCATGACAATTTCTGGCAGGGGGTGAATGCCACAAAAAGGCACAAGTACAAAAAACAGTTAGCCACAAAAAGGCACA
>DASTVU010000204.1:0-11505 GCA_035758935.1 Pyrinomonadaceae bacterium
GCGGTGAGCTGTTTAGCGTTGCCGCCACTCGACGGCATCAGATAGACGTCGAGATTTCCATTTCTCTCGCTCGAGAAAGCAATCCACTTCCCGTCAGGCGAGAATCGTCCATAAACATCGCGCGCGCGGTTGACCGTCAGCCGTTGGACGTTCTGTCCATTCTCATCAGCGGTCCAGATGTCTCCGAGATAAGTGAAGACGATGCGGCCGTTGTGGAAATGGGGATAGCGCACCAGCCGCGCTTCGCGACCAAATGCTGAAATCGTGGTAAGCAGAAACAATGCTGCGGCGAAGAGAGTGGTAGTTTTTTTCATGGCTCCTGACCTGCGACTAGTGGAATGGAAACTAACCTGGAATGCGGTGGCCGGATTATAGCACCGTATGGCATCATTGGGCGCGTGATTACCTGTCGAAAAATGGGCGCGGCCGACGTGAAGGATGCCTTTCACATGCTCAGCGATTTTCTGGGCGAGGATGAGCACTATCGGGCAAGCAGCCAGGCTTACGGCGATCTCGGCCTTGCAGGACTCAACAACGCGCTCGATCTCTTCCTTGAACACCCGCAACTGGGGTTCGTCTGGATGGCTTACGACGAGAACGGCGTCGCGGGAATCTGTGTGGTGTGTTACGCCATCTCGACCTCGATGGGTTCGGTGGTCGCAAAGCTCGACGATGTGTCAGTGAAACCCGATCGGCGTGGTAAAGGCGTTGGCTCTGAGATGCTACAACACCTGAAGGAGCAGCTGCGCAAGGAAGCCGTGACGCGCATCGACGTCGCCGTGCACCTTCAGAATCCCGAAGCACGACGCTTCTACGAGAAGTTGGGGTTCGTCGCCCTCAACGAAGAGCGGCTCTCCTGTCTTATTTAGCCACGGATTACACGGATTTAAAATCCGGATTTTATCTGTGTAATCTGTGGTTAACTAACCTTTTAGATTCGAGATCTCTTCGAAGTACTTCGCGAACGCGATCATCCCGCCCGAGGCTTGTTGCCAGTCGAAGTTCTCGTTCGGAGCGTGATAGCCATGCTCCGGCAGCGAAAGACCCAGGAAGAGCACCGGGCACTTCAGCACTTTCTCGATGCTCGTCATCGCGCCAATAGTCCCGCCGTCACGAACAAACACTGCTTCTTTCCCAAACGCAAACTTAACCGCGCGCTTCAACGCCGGCGGCAGTTCACCCTTCAGGACCGTCCGAAACGCCGGCGCCGCTGACTCAAACTGAATCTTCACGTCCGGATTTCTCTCTTTCACCGCGGCCGTAATCAGTTTCTTAAGTTTCACTGGATCCTGAACCGGCACTAAGCGACAAGAAGCTTTCAGCTCCGCACGTGGCGGAACAATCGATTTCAAACCCGGGCCCTGATAACCACCGACCATGCCGTGAACCTCGAGCGTCGGCATGCCCCAGATTCGTTTCATCACTTCGAGCGGATCTTCGGTGCGCATCTTCTTCAAGTGATGCGCTTTCTTGAACGCCTGCGTCGTGAAGCCGGAATTTGTCCAGTCTTGCAGTTCCTGTTTCGAAGGTGGAATGACGTCGTCGTAGAAACCTTTGATTTTGATCTTGCCGGTGCGGACGTCGTAGAGGTCGGTAAGAAGCTGCATCAACTCAGCAATCGGATTTCGCGAGGCGCCTCCGGTTTCGCCGGAGTGCGTGTCAACGGTTGCTGTTTCCAGCGTCAGGATGAAACCGAGCAGCCCGCGCAATCCGGCTGAACTGGCCGGACGATTTCGAGAAACCCAAACCGTGTCAGACACGACGACCGAGTCCGTCTTAAGATTCGGTGCAGCTTTCGAGATGATTTTCTCAAAATTCGGAGAACCGATTTCTTCCTCAAACTCCCAGAGAAACCGGATATTCACGGGCACGTCCGCCTCGATTGCGGCACGCGCCCCGAAGAGTGCGCTAAGCGCGGGTCCTTTATCGTCGGTAGTGCCGCGGCCGTAATAGGTGTCGCCCTTTTTCGTAAACTCAAACGGCTCCGTGTTCCACGGTTCGGTTTCCTTCGAGGCGGGCTGCACGTCGATATGGTTGTAAACCGTTACAGTCGGCCGGCTCTGATCATTGCCAAAGACGCCATGAATGACTGGATTTCCCTTTTCAGCGCGGTAAATCTCAACTTTGCCGCCGTAACCTTCGAGTGTCTCGGCCGTGAGCTCGACGCCTTTTCTTATGTCTTCTGCGTGATTCGGATCGACGGAAACCGTTGGAGTTTCAACAAAACGCTTTAGCAACGCCTCAAACTCGTCGCGGTGTGAGTTTGCAAAGGACAACAGACTGTCCCGTTTCAATGTCGTGGGCATTCAAGATCCTCCGTCGAAATGTCTTGCAGAGCTTTGCAGCCATAATAAAACAAATGGGTCCTATAAGTCCTATCACCTCCTTGGAGTGCGCCAACTTGTTGGCGCTTTGGTATTTTTACCAAAGCGGTGACAAGTCACCGCACTCCAAGGAGGCGCCCTATAATTCAGCGCACTGCGGGCGACCAAAACCTTGCGCCCAGCATCTACATGCCTACGGCGATTTACAGAAAACTTCGTCCGATGCCCTGCGTACAATTCAAAAGGTTTGCCGCTTCGTGTTATTCTGGCGTCCCGTGTTTCCTACCGAAACCCGGCCTGACGGTTAGAACCCACGAGATATAGGTTTTTTAGGAGGGTTGCGTGAGAAAAAGGTCTTTTGCCCCGGGAATAGTACTCCTTGTCATTGCCCTGGCACTTCCTGCGCTGATAATCGCCCAGCAAAACCGTTCCGCACGTCGGACTACAAACCCTGATCGCTCTGCGACAGGGGCAAACTCGCCCGGTCGCACCAGCCCTACGGGTAACGCCATTAGGGGCGACCTTGCCGAGGCACTGTCTGTAATCCAGTCGAACCACATTGACGGCAGAAAACTCGACTACAACTCGATTTTTAAGTCGTCGATCAGCGGCATGCTGAGCGTTCTCGACCCGCACTCGACCTACTTCGATCCGATTGAATACGCGTCATTCCGCACTGAGCAACGCTCGGAGTACTTCGGAATCGGCGCCACGATCGAAGATCTTCGCGAAGGAAACGACGTCAACACATTCATTCGCGCCACCTTCCCGGATTCACCTGCCGCCCGCGCCGGTCTGCGATTTGGCGATCGCATTCTCGCGGTTGATGGCAACTCGATGAAGGGCAAGACTTATCCGGAAGTGCGCAAGTTCCTGCTCGGACCGCGCGGCACAACGGTCAAAGTCACCGTTGAGGATCCGGCCACTCATACTTCTAAAACCGTCAACATCATTCGCGACGCGGTTTCGCTGCCTTCAATCGCACAGGCTTACATGCTTCGTCCAGGCGTCGGTTACGTCGCGATGACGGGCGGATTTAACCTGACCACGATGGACGAATTCGAAGTCGCGCTCAAGCAGTTGCACAGCAAGGGCATGAACATGCTCGTGCTGGATCTGCGTGGCAACCGCGGCGGATTGTTGATTCAGGCTGTTCGCGTCGCGAATACATTTTTGCAGCGCGGCCAGATGATCGTTACTCAGAAAGGTCGCTTCCGCGACAGTTCGCAGTCGTACGCGGCAGTGAACGACAGTCCTGACGGTGTACCGCTGGTTGTATTGGTTAACGGCGACTCGGCGTCGGCCGCTGAGATCGTCGCGGGTGCTTTGCAGGATCACGATCGTGCGCTCATCGTTGGCGAAACGACGTTTGGCAAAGGGCTCGTACAGTTTCCATTCCAGTTGGATTACGACTCCGCCCTGTTGCTGACGATTGCCAAATACTTCACGCCCTCGGGTCGCCTGATTCAGCGTGATTATTCGAATGGCGGTTTTTACAACTACTACTTCCCAGGCGGTCTCGCAGCGGATAAGAACAACCAGCCCAATCCGCAAACCGGACCGGAAAGCCATACCGATACCGGGCGTGCTGTTTACGGTGGCGGTGGAATTGCACCGGATGAGGTAGTAAAGCCGGGATTGATCAGTGTGGCTGAGCGACACCTGCGCGATGTGCTCTTCGCGTATTCACTTGAATTGACGACGGGACGCGTAGCCGGTTTTGAGTCGTACAAAGTTCAGCGTGCGATTGAATTCGAACACGATCTAGTGAATGAGGACTATCCCGTCACGGATGCACTGTTCAAAGACTTGAAGCGGTTTGCAGCAAGCAAGCCGGTCTTCAAGGTCACAGCGGACCAACTGGATAAATCGCGCACGTATGCCGAAAGACAGTTGCGCTACAACATTCTGTCAGCAGCGTACGGGTACAGAACTGCTACGCAGGTCTTCAACGACGCCGATCCTCAGATCGCACGCGCCGTCGATGCCATGCCTCGCGCTCGTGAGCTGGCTTTGGCCGCTAGCAGAGCTCGGGCACGCGGATAACGCAGATTAGGACCCTCATTATTGTCAATCACGCTGCCGCGCGAGTGCGGCGCGTGTGGCCCACAATTAAAAAAGAGCTCGACGCGTCCGGCGTCGAGTATCAAGTATACGAGACAACAGCGCGCGGGGATGCTACCAGCAAAACCCGCGCGTCTTTGCGTTCAGGCATCAATTCAATCATCGTCGTTGGCGGCGATGGCACGCTCAGCGAAGCCGCGGAAGGATTCTTCGAACTCAACGACGATCTCGATGTTCTTCCCACCCCAATCAACCCTTTAGCGACACTCGCGCTACTCCCGGCCGGAACCGGTAACGACTTTGCTCGTGGTCTGCGCGGCAAGCGCGAGCCGTTGCAAACGTGGATCGATACCGTCATCGCGCATGCTCGCGGAGAATCTGTCGAACCCCCAAAAACAATTGACGTTCTTTACGGGCGCTGCAATGGATTCGAAACACCGTTCATTTGTCTCAACGCTTCGACGATGGGGATTGGTGGCGAGACGGCCGGGCGCGTCGCGGCGCAAGGGAAGTTTATGCGTAACTTCTCAGGTGAGTTTCGTTTTGTATTCGCTGCTGTCGGAGCTTTGGCTGCGTGGCGTGAGCGTCGCGTGATTGTGACGGTTGACGGCCGCACAATCGTGGACGGAGCAATGAATCTCGTCGCGGTTGCAAACGGGCTTTATTGTGGTGGCGGGATGATGCTCTCGCCGGAGGCGTGCATCGATGATGGCAAGCTTGATGTGATCACGGCTGCCGGTCTATCACGCGCAAATGTGGTTACCGAACTCTCACGCGTCCACACCGGAGGCCATGTAAACAACCCGAAGGTCACGATCACTCAGGGCACAATCGTGCGCATCGAGACTTTAATGCTGAAGGATGCGATGCCGTTGGAGGCTGACGGAAATGTCCGCGGCGTGACGCCGGTGCAGTTTCAAATCCTGCCCAGAGCTTTACGCTTCCTCTTGTAAATCCTGAAAGTCTTCGAAATCCTGTCTAACTTCCGATCAGCTTCCGAGCCCGATCAACAACATTCTCGACATTAAATCCCAAATTCTTCAGCGCCACATCTCCGGGCGCCGACGCCCCAAACCGATCGAGACAAATAACATCACCTGCTGATCCAACATAACGTTCCCAACCCTGCCGCACACCCGCTTCAACCGCGAGCCTCGCCGTCACTGAAGCAGGCAAAACCTCATCACGATATTCCGCCGTTTGCTCCTCAAACAGTTCCCAACATGGCAACGAAACAACGCGCGTTGGCACGCCTTCACCCTGCAGTTTTTCTCGCGCCTCGATCGCTAACCCAACTTCCGATCCCGTCGCGATCAGTATCAATTTTGGTGTAACTACGTTTCCATCCGCTTCGGCATCAGCCAAAACGTAACCGCCGTGCCGCAGTCCATCCGCTTTAGCAAAACGTTTGCGATCGATCACCGGCACTTTTTGTCGTGTCAGCGCCAACGCCGTGGGCGCCGAACGCCGCAGGATCGCAATGCGCCACGCTTCGCTCACTTCCGGCGAATCCGCCGGACGAATCACGAACAGATGCGGGATCGCTCGCAACGCCGCAAGGTGCTCGATCGGCTGGTGTGTTGGTCCATCTTCACCGAGTCCGACTGAGTCGTGCGTGAAAACATAAATCACCTGCACTTCCGACAGCGCCGCCAAACGAATCGCCGGACGCATGTAGTCGGAGAACGTCATAAACGTTCCGCCATATGGAATCAAACCACCGTTCAAAGACATTCCCGTCAAAGTTGATCCCATCGCATGCTCGCGCACGCCGAAATGCAGAATCCGGCCGTCGTACTCACCCGCCTCAAAACTGTGACTCGACTTAATGTCGGTGTTATTCGAGACACCGAGATCTGCCGAGCCACCGATAAGCATCGGCAACACGGGTGCAAGTGCATTGATCACCTCACCACTCGCCACCCGCGTCGCCACCGATTTTGGATCTTCAAACTTCGGCAGATGATCTTCCCAACCTTTAGGCAGATCACCACTCATCGTGGCGCGCCACAACTCGCCTTCCGTCGAGTAACCTTGCGTATATTTCTCGACGAGTGCATGCCACTCGGCTTCGAGTTGCTCGCCATGTGAAACCGCTTCACGGAAGTGGGTGAGTGCTTCTTCGGGAATGTAAAACTCTTTGTCTTCCGGCCAACCGAGGTGTTTCTTTGTTTCGCGCACAGCTTCTTCGCCAGGGGCGTCGCTGTGAGCTTTGCGTGTGCCCTGCGTCGGCATGCCGAATCCGATGACAGTCTTGACTGAAATCAGGCTGGGCTTGTCGGTAACTGACTGCGCGACTTTTATAGCTTCTTCGATAGCGTCCAGGTTGTTGCCGTCGGCAACTGTCTGCGTGTGCCAGCCATAGGCTTCAAAACGTTTCGGCACGTCTTCACTAAACGCGAGACTGGTGAACCCTTCGATCGTGACCTGATTGTCGTCGTAGAGATAGATCAACTTGCCGAGCTTGAGATGACCTGCAAGTGACGCGGCTTCCGACGCGACGCCTTCCATCAGATCGCCGTCAGACACGATCGCGTAGACGTAATGATCGATGAGGGGAAAACCGTCTTTGTTGAACTTTGCGGCAAGATGCGCGGCGCCCATCGCCATACCAACGCCGTTTGCGAAGCCCTGGCCGAGTGGTCCGGTGGTGATTTCAACTCCGGGCGTGAGTCCGTATTCGGGATGGCCGGGCGTCTTTGAGCCCCACTGGCGAAAGTTTTTCAGTTCATCAAGAGAGAGGTCGTAGCCGGTCAGATGCAGCAGCGAATAGATCAGCATCGAGCCATGACCGGCGGAAAGCAGAAAGCGATCTCGATTCTCCCATTTCGGATTTTGCGGATTGTGACGCAGGAAACGCGTCCAGAGAACGTAAGCCATCGGCGCCGCGCCAAGCGGCAGACCGGGGTGGCCCGACTCGGCTTTCTGGACGGCGTCGAGTGTTAACGCACGAATTGTGTTGATGCAAAGCTGATCGAGTTCGGGATTGGTGTTGGAGTTTTCTTTCTGCACTGGCGTGCTCATCTGTTGGGTTCCTGCTTTTGTGTTTTTTGTGCCTTTTTGTGGCTATCTAAGAATTCGATCGTAAAGTTCTTCCTGGCGCGCGAGTCCGTGGCTGTAGCGAGCGTGTCGCGTCATGTCAGGCTCGAACACCTGGTCAACCTTAAATGTGTCTTCCTCAATGTTTGCTATTTTGCCCACCGCTTCCAGCGCAAGCAAGGCTACGCCACGACTGGATGCCTCGGCAGTGCCTCCGAGCAGCAACGGCCGGCCTAAAACGTCCGCGATGATCTGTAACCACGCTGGGGAAGATCGCAACGCATTGCCCGACGCAGCGATCGTTGCGTTTGGAGCAATCGCGTCGAGTGCGCGTGCGATCAATGCGAAGCGATAAGCGATCGACTCGAGCACTGCGCGCGCGATTTCGACAGGCTTCGTCTGTTGTTTCAGTCCAAAAATTCCGCCGCGCGCTTCTGCGTTCCAGCCGGTGCTTCGTTCACCCGACCAGAAAGGCAGCACAGTGAGTCCATGACCGTCCGGCTCAAGTGCTGCAATCTCATCAGAAACAAAATTCAATGACTCGTTGATCCACTGCACGAGTCCACCACCATCTGACAACGCACCACCAACCACGACACGACGGCTACACGCTCGATAACTCCAAAGCCCGGGCGCGAGTTTGTCAGGAGGCTCGCCTTGAAACACAACTCGCATCGCGCCAGATGTTCCCACCATCAGTGCAATCTTGTCTTTCGTGCTACAGCCTGCGCCGATGTTGTTTGCGGCGCCATCGCCAACGACGGCAACAAGTCGTGCTTCTGCAAGCGCGGGCCAACGAAGCGCGAAGTCGTCGGAGAGTCGCGCGCTGGTCTGCGTTTTTATAGTAGGCAGAGTGTCGGGTGAGATACCGAGTTGGTCAACAAAATCCCAGTCCCAATCGCAGTCGCGCTGGTTAAATAAGCCTGTGGCTGACGCCATCGAAATTGACGTGGAGTTTTCTCCGAAGAGACGCAGGCAGAGATACTCGGCGAATCCGAGCCAGCATCGTGTGTTGCGAAAGCTATCGCGCTGTTCGCTGCGCAGCCAAAGAAGTTTGGCGGGCCAGTAACTCGGATGGAAGCGGCAACCGGTGCGCGCGTGAATCGCTAATTCATCGAAGTCCAATCGCAATTTGTTTGTGAACTCGGCCGCGCGCGTGTCGGCCCACGTCGACACAGGAGTAGTGTGATACCCAGCAGCGTCAATTCCGAGCAGGCTGTGCCAAAACGCGGAGATGGCAATGAAATCGATCTGCGTCGCGGAATGAAAGTGATAAGTCAGCAACTCATCGACAGTTTTCACAACTTCGTCGACGAGTTGATCCGGATCGAGTTCCGCGAAGTCTGATACGGCTGCGCTGCGACGACTGCGAACCTGCGCGCCCGGCACCTCACTGCCGCGTTCGTCAAACAACGCCGCACGCACTCCTGACGTGCCGACGTCGATGCTGAGTAAAAGCATAGGCTTTGTGCCTGCCATTACTGACACCAGGTTTGGCGCCGGCTCAATTTCGTCAACCACGTCATCGAGCACACTGCTCATTCGTTTATTCGAGAACGTGAACTTAATACAGTTTCCCGCAAAGGCGCAACGAGAACCTCCTTGGAGTGCGGTGACTTGTCACCGCTTTGGTAAAAATACTAAAGCGCCAACAAGTTGGCGCACTCCAAAGTGGCGTCCTTTGCCTTTGCGTCTTTGCGTGAGACACTCCTCCACCGATGCGGTTAGTTAACTCCACGTGGCATTACCTGCTACTCGCAGCCGCGATTCATATCGCACTGACAACTACGATCTTCCTCATCGGACACTTTCGTTTGCTACCGAATACGTTCGACGAAAACGGCATCGGGATTACTTTTGCCATCGACGGCAAAAGCTACAACCAGGTTGCGATCGATCTTGTGAACCAATGGAAGACCAACGGCTTCATGGCGTGGTTAAAAACAAAAGCGCCACTGCATAGTCGTCTCCACTCAATTTCATTCATGATCTTCGGAGGGTTGTTCGGCTACAACATTCTCAGCGCTGAACCACTAAACCTTTTCTACTTCCTTGGTATTCTGAGTTGCATCTATTTCCTCGGTCGGGAACTGTTCAACGCACAAACGGGACTATTAGCCGCGGCCATTGTTGGCGTGTGGCCCACGTTCTTACTTCATTCAACGCAACTGATCCGCGATCCGCTTTCGATCTTGTGTCTGCTCGCGCTCATGCTTGTGCTAACGATGGTCGTGGGCCGTGAATTGGCCTTGCGCAAAGCGATTTTTATCGGAGTCGACGGCGTGATACTGGTTACTGTCTTTTGGCTGGCGCGCGGAAATATGTGGAACGTTGTCATCGTCGCGGTTGTGTTAACTCTCGCGCTGCTTGCAGGCCGCATGATCCGCGCGAGGAAGTTCGTGACAACTAACGCTTTTGCGTTGTTGTTGATTGTTGCTGCGATGATTTTGGTTCCAACGCGTCTTGAAAGCACGAGTCTGCCTGGAGTACGACCGCCAGTCACCACAACGACAATTCCCTCAACGATCCAACAAATGTCCGGTCGCAGAGCCGGCTTTCGTTCTTACACTTCGCAGGCCTCAAATATCGATGAGGATGTGCAGTTTACGAACACGGGTGACGTTGTGAGATACCTGCCGCGCGCTTTTGTGATCGGATTCTTTGCGCCGTTTCCGAGTATGTGGATTGAGGCTGGCAGCTTCGGCCGCGCGCCACGATTAGCGAGCGGGCTGGAGACGCTCGTGATGTATTTTCTTTATCTCGTCGCGGGTTTATGCGTCTGGCGGGAAAGACGTAATATCAAGATGTGGCTGGTGTTTCTGGTAGCGACGATCGGCATGCTGGCGCTCGGCCTCGTGGTCGTGAATGCTGGAGCGCTGTTCCGGATCAGATATGTGTTCTGGATGATGCTAATCGTGATCGCAGCGAGAGGAACGTTGGACAGGATTAACACGATTTTCAAGATTAACAAGATGAGTCATGTAAATCCTGCAAATCTTGTTAATCCTGTCTAACTATTTAACCGTCCGCCTCACAAACTCAACGAAATCCCTCACATCATCTTCCGTCGTATCAAACGATGCCATCAGCCGAACCTCGTCGATCTCTTCATTCCAAACGTAGAAGAAGTATTTCTTCTGCAACGCCGGCACGTACTTCCTCGGAATCACCGCGAAGACGCCGTTCGCTTCAACCTGCTGGGTGAGACTTATCTGCGGCACCTTAGCCAGCTCGCTGCCCAACAACTGGGCCATGCGATTCGCGTGCGCAGCGCCGCGTCGCCAAACGTCTCCCGAAAGCAACGCTTCGAACTGCGCTGAGATGAACCGCATCTTCGACGGCAAGTGCATTCCCTGTTTGCGAATGAATTTAAAATCGGCTGCACGTTTCTTATCGAAGAAGACCACTGCCTCGCCGTACATCATTCCGTTCTTCGTGCCGCCAAATGAAAGAACGTCAACGCCAACATCAGCCGTGATCTCTTTTAGCGTCGCATTAAGACTTACTGCGGCATTCGAGAGACGAGCGCCGTCGACGTGTAGCAACATGCCGTTGTCATGAGCGAAACGGGCCAGCTCCTTCAATTCTTTCTTCGTGTAAACCGTCCCCATCTCGGTGGCCTGTGAGATCGTGATCACACCTGGCTGTACGTGATGTTCGACGCCGATACCATGCATGAGCGGCTTTATCTGCTCGACGTGGAGTTTCCCGTCTGGCGTCGCGACGGCGAGGAGCTTGCAGCCAGTAAATTTCTCAGGCGCGCCACATTCATCAACATTCACGTGCGCGCTCTCGGCGCAGATAATCGCCTGGTAGGATTCTGTGATCGCCTTCAGACCGAGAACGTTCGCTCCCGTGCCGCCAAAGACGAAATGGACCGCAACGTCCCTGCCAAAATGTTTCTGAAACAGCTTCGTCGCGCGTGCCGTGAAAGGATCGTCGCCATACGCGACGACGTGTCCGTCGTTCGCGGCTTTCACCGCTTCGATGACTTCCGGATGCACACCGGCGTTGTTGTCGCTGGCGAAGCTGCGTCTTGGCATTTTGTACTTAGTGCTTTGTGCTTTGTGCTTGGACT
>DASTVU010000205.1:0-2613 GCA_035758935.1 Pyrinomonadaceae bacterium
GCCGAACCGGTAGATTGTCACAATATAAAGATTATCGAATTCACTCTCCGGAATGACCGGATAGGTCTCGCCGCTCAGTGTCGAAACAATCGCCGGGACAGTATTGTTGTGGCCGGCAATAAAGACAGTTTGACCGCGATTGGTAGTTTGTAACTGGTTTACGAGTTCATCCGTCTGATTCGACTGGAGCAGCTTGACTGCCACGCCGGTGCGATCGGAGAGAGGTTTGACAGTCTGCTGCGTGCGTTTGTACTGCGTCGCGTAAATCACGTTTATGCCCGTCTCACCAAACACACGCGCAATCTCCTGCGCCCGTTCGAAACCTTCCGGAGATAGATCCGGATCCTGGTTGTTTGGCTCGATGTTTTTCTCCGCATGTCGCACGAGAATGATCGTCGTCACCGGGCGCGCGAACGTCGTGAAGTATGCAAAGACGACGACTGCGCCAAGCACCGCGAAGAGCATCCCAAAAACTACAATTGTCCTGAGTTTCGTTGCAGGTTCGTTTACTTGTTCCATTTGTGTTTATGCGGGTACTGATGTACGCGCTACGATATCATCATGATGACCGCTCCCCCAACCGAAGGCATCAAGTACGCGGGCTCGAAGCTAAAACTCTTGCCTCACATTCTTCAGCTCGCTCAAAAAGTAAATCCGCAGACTGTTTTCGATGGCTTTTCAGGTACGACTCGCGTTTCGCAAGCGTTTGCACAATCTGGTTACCGCGTCATCGCGAATGATGTCGCCGTATGGTCAAAAGTGTTTGCTGATTGTTATCTGCGCAGCAACTTCTCACGCGAGCATTACCAAAAGGTGATCGATCATTTGAATGCTCTGCCAGGTCAGGATGGTTGGTTTACTGAACACTATGGAGGCGGCAATGGACTGAAGCGACCATGGCAAAGGCATAACACCCTCAAGCTCGACGCAATTCGTGAAGAGATCGAACGACTTAAGTTAAGCAGAGTTGAGAAAGCAGTAGCGTTAACGAGTTTGATACTTGCGATGGATGAAGTCGACAGTACGATCGGCCACTATGCTTCGTATCTCAGCGACTGGTCGCCTCGTTCTTATCGCGAAATGAAAATGCGGGTTCCGAACCTCATTCCAAAAACGCGCGAGCATGAGGTTTATCAAAGGAATATTTTTGACATCGTCCCAACAGTCGAAGCCGACCTCGCTTATTACGATCCTCCATACGGTTCGAACAATGAAAAGATGCCGCCGTCGCGCGTGCGTTACGCTTCTTACTATCACCTGTGGACCTCCATCTGTCTCTTCGATAACCCACCGCTTTTCGGCAAGGCAAACAGACGGGCAGACACAAGCGACACGTTGAGCGCATCCGTCTTTGAAGAATTTAGAAAGAACGGCGGCGGACGTCTCATCGTGGTCGAAGCCATCGAACGACTATTACGCCAAACAAAAGCGAAACACATCATCCTCTCGTACGGCTCCGGCGGACGCGCCACCGCCGCAGAGCTGGACGACGTGGTCCGCAGCTCAGGCAAACTGGTCGAGGTTGTCGAAGTCGATTACAAACGAAACGTGATGGGCGGCATGCGCTGGACGCATGAATGGGTGCGCGACGCCGAAGAGGCAAATCGAGAGTTCCTGTTCCTCATTGAAAAATAGAAAATCCGCCACAAGACCCGCGTAATCTGTGTACCGCCTTTGCGTGAGAAAATATCGGGTGATAGTCTTGATTCACCGAGGTAATCAATTGAGTCAGCAAACTAAACCCGATTTATCCCAGGTTATCGCTGAGGAGTTTGGCGCAAACGCCACGTACGTCCAAGGTCTTCTCGAGCGCTTTCGCAGTAATCCTGAACTGGTAGACGAGTCGTGGCGATCGTATTTCAGTGAACTGGTCGGAAACGGCGCAAAAGCCGCCGTTGTTGCGACCGACGGAGATAGGGCTGCGGCTGCACCTGCGCCGGCTCCTGTTCGTGCTCCTGAGCCAAAACCAGCACCGGCGCCGCCTCCAACGGACGCTGAAGCAATCCCGATTCGAGGACCCGCACTCAAAATCGTCGAAAACATGGAGAGCAGTCTCCACGTACCGACAGCGACCTCAGAACGAAGAATTCCGGTAAAGCTTCTGGATGAAAACCGCCGGATCATCAATCAACATCTCGCCGAGAACGATCGCGGCAAGGCTTCATACACACACTTGATCGCATTCGCAGTGCTGCGCGCTCTCGAAGAGTTTCCACAACTCAACGACGGCTACGCACAGGTCGATGGAACATCGATGCGTCTAAAACGAACGAGTGTGAATCTTGGCGTCGCAATTGATCTTACAAAGAAAGACGGCACACGCACGCTCCTGGTGCCCAACATCAAGAACGCCAATCGTCTGAGTTTTTCTGAATTTCTGACCGCTTACGATGACGTCGTCAAACGAGCACGCGAAGGCAAACTACAGATCCCCGACTTTCAGGGCACAACTGTTTCACTGACCAATCCCGGAACACTCGGCACGGTGGCTTCGATTCCACGATTGATGGAAGGCCAGTCAGTGATCATCGCGACTGGCGCAATCGAGCACCCGGCCGAATACCAGGCGATGGCGCCCGAAGTGATCTCACAACTCGGCATCAGCAAAGCGAT
>DASTVU010000206.1:0-2536 GCA_035758935.1 Pyrinomonadaceae bacterium
GATCCTCAGAGACTATACGGGTCGGGACTGTGATGTCCAAGATATAGTCCAGCCAGCAACCCCAGCTTTGACGGGCGGTCAGGGAAAGCCTGATGCTGGAAGCTAAGCAGAGGGCCGCAGGTTCGAGTCCTGCCGGGGGCATTTAATCACAACCGAATATGGCGGCATTAGTTCAGTAGGTTAGAACGCCAGATTGTGGATCTGGAGGTCGTCGGTTCGAGCCCGACATGCCGCCCCACAGATTTTCCAAACTTCTTTCATTAAGAACGAGAATTAATACCAATGCCAGACGAGCAGAGAGTTGCGAATAATTCGCAGACGTACGTAGCCGACGCTGATACTTTTCAGTTTGAAACACTGGAGCAGAAGAATGGGCAAGCGACGGTGATTCGGTTTCAACTCGAAGATCCGCGGTATCACGCCGGTGATGTGCTCGTCGTACTAAGCGGCAGCGAGATCTACTTTCACGGAATGATTGGACAACTCGCGGAAGGATGGGCCATCGCGAGTGATCATCGTGGATCGCTGTTGGCGGCGACTGTTCAGTAACACCGATTAGACGGATTCTTCAAACCGATATACGCGGAAAGTACCGCAGCTACGTAGCTCAATTCCTCACGTACCCCGAAGGATAAGCGACACGCACACCGGGAGTCGATGATTTCACTTCGATCTTGTGGAATCCCTTCTTGAGGTGAGTTGACAGGAACGTCAACGCCGCTTGCTTCTGCAATGCTGTATCCAACTCGCGAATAAAAGGCCGGAAACTGACGGGTGCGCCGGTGCCCTGAAAGAAAGCGATTCCACCGGTTTCATCCGACAATCGCAACAACGAACTCTGCGCGTTTGCAATCAAACTCGGATTAGCTGCCGCAAGAGTCGTCGGCGCGTAAAAACCGTAGATCGCCACGCCGCGTCGTTGCGACTCGTTCACTGCGCGCTGTAAATCCACACTCTGCGTCGGGGAAGAAGAGTCGACTCCACGCGAAACATCCAGACCATCGGAAACAAGCAGGATCGCACGCCGGCCGAGGGGCTGCCCTTCAAATCGTTTTAAGGCTTCAATCACTTCGACATAAGGATTGTACGGACTGGCACTCGGAAAACCGCTCGGCGGACGCAGAGCGGCCGCTGCCCTTTCCAAGTCGTTAGTGAACTTCTGTCTAACCAGCAAACTGCCTGTCCGCAAGTTGCCAACCATCACCCTCGAGCCGCGCGGCAGTTTCGTGATGAACTCCCTAAGGTCCTTAATCTCGTTTCCTACCGAAGGTACGAGGTCTTCCTGAATCAACACCGCAAGCGTTATTGGCGAGTTGGTGCCGATACCGCGCACCGAGATGATGGTTTGCGGATCACCATCTTCACTGACTACCAGATCGATATTCTGAAAATAAGTTTCCTCAGTTCTGGCGGCACTTTCCTCTTTTGTGCGGATGGTGACTGGAATCGTTACCGGCTTGCCCGACCCGCGCGAGTTGCCGTTGCCGCCGGCTGGAGTTTGCGGTTGGCTAAACGCGAGCGGGGTAACAAGAGCAAAACTCAAAGCGATCAGAAGCTGAAATGTGAGTCGTCGGAGCGTCTTCATTGAATCTTCCTTTGCAGTCTCGCCGTTATTATACAGACACGGCAGCTCAAATGGCGTTGGCGTAACGGCTGGCTGGCGGTCACCTGTTCCATGAGCTAAGATCCGCACCTATGGGAGCAATGCTTGAGATGAGTCAGTCAGGAGGCAAACTTTCCGGTAAAGACGCCACTACTGCGCGTTTGCTGAAAGTTGCACCCTGGATCGCCGTGATCGCGACTTCCCTGCCTGCTCCGCTACTTTTCCTACTGCTTTTTCTTACAACCGCAGCAACGGACTCGGCTGCGGTTTATCTTTTGTTGGCCGGTCTCTCGTTGACCCTGGGATTTGCGCTGGGCGTAGTGATCGCCGCTTTTCTCCTCATTTACCGCCGGAGATGGCTCTCAAAATTGCGAGACCGGTTAGCATCGGATGGAATCACGGCGAAGGAGGTTGTATGGTTCCGCTCAGAATTGACATCTGCGGAGCGTGCTTCGTTGGCTGAAATCGAACGAAGTAACCCGCTTTTGGCCGATGCCTATCTCGAAACACTCGCCAACAGACTCACTGCGTCCCGCATTGTTTCGCGTTCAAAACGGGAAATGTTGAGAGTCGAACGGCAGATAAACCGGGCTCGAACGCTTAAGACACCGGAATCGGCGTCGCTTCAGAAGGAGTTGGCAGCCGACCATGAAAAGCTGGAACATCTGCGACAACAGGCCAGCGATCACCTTGTTAAGGCAAAAACTCGGTTGCAGGTTATTGAAGCCACGGCGAGACGTAAGCTGACAGAGGGCGAGACAAATTTGATGATGCAGCGGCTTGGAAGCTCGCACGATCAGTTGCCGTTGGTGCTTGAAATAGCGCAGTTGGAACAGCAAGCGCTCCGTGAAGCCACCGACGAAAGTCTCACGACACCTTAATTTCTCTAAGCAAGCATTGGTTCGATTGTAGGGGCGGCCCTCCGTGGCCGCC
>DASTVU010000207.1:0-8960 GCA_035758935.1 Pyrinomonadaceae bacterium
GAGTGCCGGCTATCTTGGGGCGATGGTCTTTGGCGCGTTGCTGCTGGTTCTAATTCGCAAAGCCGTGGCGGCGCGAATCGTCCTGCTGAGTTGCGCAATTTTTATCTTTGCTCTGACGATGATTTTCGGATTCATCAAGCCGCTCTTCTGGATAAATGCCTGGTCGGGAATACCGTTCACGCTGTTCGCGGGTCTGTTTATCTCAGTGGGTCTGGTCTTGATTGCAAGATTCGCCAGCGCACGTGTGGCAACGTTTTTCGTCAGCTTCCTGGCAGTACAAAGCGTTTTGAATGCACTCTTTGATTTAAAGACAGTCTTCTTCCTCGCGAACCCATTGGGACCAACAGTTCCGACTGACGCCGTGAACATGGCAAATGCGACGGGTATTCCAGCGCTTCTCTGGACCGTCATCTGGATCGGGTTAGCGCTCGGAATTCTGTGGTTCGTAATGCGCCTCTACGTCGCCGGCCGCGACAAGAGCTACCAACCAGATCTTCCCTTCGAAGACGTGCCACCATCCGTGTAATCTGTGGCTAAAAAACAAATCGCGCCTGCAACTGAAACATTCTTGGCGGATCTATATTCGCAAATGCCGGAATCGCATTCGCCGAAGTTCCTACACCCGCAGCAAACTGTCCAAACGTCGGCGCCGCTGTTGTGCCCGTCCCGAAAGTCGTCACGCCTCGCCCGAGGAAGTTTCCGTGATTGAGAAGATTGAATCCTTCAATTCTAAGCAACAGCGCTTTGCTTTCTGAAAACCCGAAACGTTTCTCAACGAATGCCGCCACATCCGATGTGGCCGTTCCTCGAAACGCCGACTTTTTGAGCACCGCGCCATTGATGAAAGGCCGATCGTTATTGATGCCATCGCCATTGTTATCCACACCGGTGGTGGCATTGAACGGACGTGCCGACGCAAACATCGACACCGTGCCGCCCGTTATGTCGAACGGAAAACGATAATGGAAAGTGATCACCGCACGATGACGCTGATCGACAACACTTGGACCACGTTCAATTTCACCGAGTTGACTGATGTTACTCTCGTTCGGACCGATGCCGTTGCCGTCAGGCTCGAAAGTGTTCGTTGCTTTCGCAGACGTGTAGCTGACTGACGCATACATTTTTCGATTCCCACGATAACTGACCTGGGTTTGCAGACCATCATAATCAGCCACGCCGAGATTCATGATCACGTTAACCTGCCGCACTCCTCCGTTAACCGGAAGGATTGGTCGCGTCGCGTTAGCTGCAGCAACCGTTCGAGTGGCCTGTGTCGCACGGTCCATTGGGGTGGGTGCATTCAAGTCGACGGTGCGATCGAGATTGCTCCAGTGCTGGTGAACGTAATCAGCGCCGAAGAAAAATCCCTTGAAGAATTCCAGCTCAGCACCGATGGTAATAACCTGGCTCCGCGGATTCACCAGCTTGTCCGGATAGTTCGGTAGCAGATCGAAGTTCAGCCCGAACCTTGCAAACTGTTCGCGGTAAAAATCGCGCAGACCCGCTCGAATCGTGATGTCGCGAGCCGGCAGTTGTATTGCCGGAATGGTTCTGGGATCGACTGCGACCGGCAGGCACGAGCCGACGAGGCATGTTGGAAAACCCGTCTGACCCGGCGTCGCGGTGTAGGTGGTCAAACCGTCGAGACCATTCACGAGATAACCCGCGACAGCATTCGCACGAATTTGTGTGTAGTACATCGCGTAGCCTCCACGAATCGACATCCGTGAATCGCCTCCGGGGTGCCAACCAAATCCGATGCGCGGCGCGAAGTCGTCTTTAGAATCCGTAAGAGTCTGGCGGTCATAACGAAGACCAACGTCAAGCGTGAAGTCGCGGTGCAAGTGAATGTCGTCCTGCACGAAAACGGTGTTGAGCCACTGCGGCAATTCGTAACTACTGATACCGAAGTTGATCGGCTGCGTGTAGTTCTGTACGTCGGCGAGGGTTAACTGACCGAACGGCGCGGTCGTGTTGTTCCTGAACGTAAATGTTCCGAGGATCGCGGTGCCCGGTTCGCTGCCTGTGCCGCCGGAAGTGTGATGGACAAGGCTGCCGCCAAATCGCAGGTAGTGGATCCCATGCGACCACGACACTGTGTCGGAGAACTGCACCTGGTGTCCCCACAAATCAGAGGCTCTTGACTGTCCAATCGTAAATGGCACCGCGCCGCCACGTGTGTAAGTCGTCGACAGATCCTGCGCTTCCCACAACGTCACCGGATCGCCGTGCAGGTACGCGAAGCGCGCTTCGTTGAGTAGTCTCGGATTAATCACCGTCGTGTGGTTCACCTGAGCGGTCCACGATCGACGCGAGTAACGACGTGCAACGCTCGGTGCGTTTGTTCCACCCACTGCATCCTGAGGATTGTCGTCGAAGAATCGATCGACGTTCACACGAAACATCAGGTTCTGATTCGACGTGAGCTTGTGATCCACGCGTCCATCGAAAAGAAACTGACGATAGTGTCCGGTGTACGAGAGATCGCCGTCACCAGGAAGAACAAACGCCGGCAAGGTGGTGGAAAGAAATGTCGTGCGATTCTGACGCGTGTAATCAGCAGTGGCGAAGAAGAACGTGCGATCCTTGACGATTGGACCACCGATCGTGCCTGAGTACTGTTGCAGTGCGTCGGGAATGTCGACCGGGCTGATCGACTGAAGTGTCGAAGGCGTAACGCAAGTTGGAACTGATGGCGGGCAGAAGCCGTCAGTTGAAAACGACTCGGCCTGCCAATCGCCGGGACGAGCGAGGAACAGTGCTTCGCCATGAACGCCGTTGGTCCCTGACTTGGTGACAATGTTCAAAGCCGGGCCGGCGGTCCAGCCGTACTCAGCAGAAAAGGCATTCGAGATAACCGCCATCTCCTGAATCGCTCCGATCGGGATCGTGGCGACTGCCGTCTGGCGTCCCCAACCTTCATCGTTGTTTGCGCCGTCGAGAGTAACGGTTGTGGTGCGACGCGAACCGGCGCCGGTGATGAAGTAAACCTGATTAACGAAGAGATCGCCGGTGCCCTTTCCCTGTCGAAACGCAGAATTGAGCAGCGGCAGCGCTGATGTTTTGCGACCGATGATTGGCGTCTCATCGATTTGCTGGCTCGGGAGCGGAAGACCGATCTGCGGATCGGCACGCACGCCCTCGGCCGTGCCGTAAACAGTGACTTCAGCGTTTTGCGATCCGGCTTGGAGCGTAACCTTCAATGTTGCGGTCTCACCTGATCGGAGCGTCAGGCCTTCGCGCGCTTCGTTACCGAAGCCTTCGCGAGCGACAGTCACCTTGTATGGGCCTGTCAACGAGAGGGCGGCAAAAGTGGCGGTGCCGTCATCGCCGGAGACGACTTCGCGTGAAGCGCCGGTCGCAGTGTTCACCACCGTGACTCTGGCGTCTCTTATCACCGCGCCGGTTTGATCGTTGACAACAACCATCATCGTTGCGGTATTGGGTGATTGGGCTGCGGCTAAGGCCGTGATGAAAACAGACAGAATAACGGCTAGAAAAAGGGAATATTTGGATGTCATTTGATCACCTGGAGGTATAGGAATTCCGACCGAGAGGATTCTGAGGCTAAAACGTAATTACTACCACCACGCGTAGCCGCGCATATTAGCCACGGATTTCACGGATAAAATTTGGATTTATAATCCGTGTTAACCGAGGCTAAAAATCGTAACGATAGCGGACCGTCACGCCACGTCCTGCACCGTCAATGCCCCAACTGATGCCGCGATACGATTTGTCGAAAATATTTTCGAAATCGACAAAGACTTCCGACTTCTCGCCAAACTTGATCGCACCGCGAACGCCAACCAGGCCATAACCGGGAAGGTACGGGAAGAGTGGTACGAGCGTGTTGTTGTCGACGACGCGAATACCGTTGATGGTCGCGCCAATCGGCAAGAGACGATTCTGAACCTGCGTCAGGTTTTCACCAGTCGGGATCAGGATTCCTCCGGCGTTGCCGCAGCCCGCCGCGGGAACGGTCGTGAGTCCGCGCACACATGCACCACGACTGAAGAAATTTTGAATGTTCGCACGGGAACGCGCTCCGCCGGTTCTGCGATCGGCAAGATCGAGTTGCGACAAACGATTCTGCCGGCCCGTCATTGTCGAGTAGCCTTCGATGTAAAAGCGCGGACGCGGTTGATAACGCAAACTTACGAAAGCTGTCGCGGGGGGAATTCCACCTTCGAGTTCCGGCGGTAACCCATTCAGCAGGCTGTACGCGCGGATGTAGGTAAAGTTGGCAGTCCCGCTTAGACGATCAGTAAAACGCGCGCGACCATTCAACTCGACACCGTTCAAACGCGCATCATCGAAGTTGACTCGCACCAGCACGGGTGTCGTGGGTGCTGCCGCAACGAATACGAAACCAGACGAGTTCTGCAAGGTGATTTGATCGCTGCCGAGAAAGGTCCCGGTTGCACCGGGCGGCAGTGCGAGTGGTAGATCGAAGTAGACCTCACTGAGTTTCGTGGTGAAGCCGGTAATCTCTCCGGCAAACCGTCGACTCGAGTAACGGAAACTCAGATCGAAGCTGTCGCTGTATTCCGGTTCGAGACGGGAGACGGGGATGCCCGTGGTGCCGATGGAACCACCGCGCGCGACAGCAGTTCCCGCGTCAACCTCAAACCCGACACCGGTTAGACCAAGGATGCCGAGATCCGTTGCATTAGGAGCACGAAAACCCCGGGTGTATTTCGCTGCGATATCAAAGCCGCCCGTCACGTTGACCACGGTCCCGATGCGTCCGGAGAAGGCGCCAAAGCGCTGGCTGTCATCCGGAAATAGCGGCTTACCGTCTGGTCCAAGTGCTGCATTACTGGCGCGCGCTCGATACGATGCCACGCTGTAACGCACGGCGCCATTTATCTGCAGCCGATTGGGAATTGCGGTGAAGTTGTTCTGCGCAAAGAAGCCATACGCAAGGTAACTTGCACCATCCGGAACTCGTGGCCGTGAGGCGGAAAAACGGCTGGTTACCGGATCAAATGTAGATGCTGGGGCATTGATTGTGTCGCGATAGACATCAGAACCGACGAGAAAAGTGTTGCGATCGCCGATCTGCTTGTCGAGATAGAAGTTGAAACCTACAACGTTTGTTCGTTCGCGTTGATTTGTAATCGTGCCGACGGGATTTCCGTTTCCACCCTGATTAATTCTTTCTTCACGCTGTCCGTTGTAAGAAAACGTGAACGAGCCGTTGTCGAAGATCCAGAGATTCTGACGGAAGAGCCTGGTGTAGAAAGTATCGGTCATCAGGTTGCGCAAGTCGGCGATGTTGTTTCCGTCTCCGCCGAGCAACTGATCGTAGCGCTTGCCGTTGTCCTGTTGGTTGCGTGCGTAGCTGAAAAAAAGCTGCGTATTGTCGTCGAGATTGAAATTTGCGCGTGCGAGAGTGCCGTATTGGGTGAAGCCCGTGTCGGGAAGTCGCGTACCAAACACGTCTGAAGGAAGCCCCAGGAAGCGCGTTGCTGCGGCGTGATAATCGAGACCGTCTGCGGATCTGAGCGTGCTGATGCGACGGCCGTTGACGTTGAGCAACAGACCATACCTTCGCGTGCCGTAAGTAGCCAACGTGTTACCACCGAAGCCATCTGTCGGCGACGAGTAGAAGATAGTTGTATGACCGTGAAATTCCGGATCCGGGCCACCATAGCGCGGCGACTGGGAGATAAAGTTGACTACGCCGCCATGAACATCCGAACCGTATTGTGAACTGTTTGGACCACGAAGAATCTCGACTGTCTCCAGACTCGAGGGCTCGATCAAACTGAAGAATGTCCCGACACCGCCACGCTGTGCACTCGTTGTGTAACGAATTCCATCGACATAAACCGCGACGTTTCGTCCTGTTAACCCACGCACGAAAACCGCGCTGAGCGATGGGCTGGTGCGTTGCAAATTAGTGCCGACTTCTTCGTCAACAACCTGTGCCACCACTTCCGGTGCGCGCTCCAGAATCTCGCGTTCGCTAATTACATTGACCTGTGTTTCGACCTTGCGAGTGTCAGTAACGAGTCCTGCCTCGGCTGTGATCGTGACCTGCTCTGCGAGTGGTGTGACTTCGAGAACTACAGCAACCTCCCGCGTCCTGCCGGCTGTGACGTGAACCGCGGAACGATGACGCACGAAACCGGCTCCCTCCACCGTGAGTTGATAATCACCCGGTGATATATCCTGGAGTGTGAAGCGACCTTCGGCGTCGGTGGTAGTGGCAGCAACTACCGCGCGATGGCTATGCAGCAAGGAAACGCTCGCGCCGACCACAACCGCACCATCGGGATCTTTAACCGTTCCGTTGAGTTTACCCTCGGCATCCTGCGCGACACTCATAAACGGCAACATGCACGCAAGAAAACAACATCTCAGGGCAGCAACAAATTCTTTCATAGTGGTCAGGTTGAGAGTTTGAGAATCCTAAAACTAAGCATGGACTGTATAGCCCGGCAGAAACTACTACCAGCCATCGTAGGAACTATCTGTGGATGGGATTTAACTAAGGATTACGACGACGTGTTCGACGAACGAATGCACAGTGGCCAGGACTTGCGGACGACTCTCAATTGTCACGCCGACGACAACGATAAACGCGAGCACGAGCCAGGGCACGAAGCGAACGATTGAGGCATTACTGACTAGCTGACGTGGATCGGTCGAGGCGAGTTCAACCAGGCGTCTCACCCTGACTTTCACGCCAGGTGAGTCGTCACCACCAATGAACGGGCTTACTAAAGCCGAGACTGCAGCCGGAATCACCGGATGATGTCCTTTCGGAATCATTCTCGCAATCCGGACCAATGCGGAGGCCAGATTCAAAGCTACAAACGAACTCTGCTGTGCGGCATGTTCGTCAGCCGCCGACTCTGACGCCTCGCTCCACGCGCGGTCCAGTGATCGGCCACATGGAATAAGCAATAACGCCGCGCGACTCACTCGCATCACCGCGCGCTTGAAGTTGTCGTGCGCCGCGAGATGACCGTACTCGTGAGAGATCGTGGCCGCGAGTTCTTCCGCAGTGAGCGACTCGAGCACGTGATCGGCAATAAACAACCGCGGGCGAAATGCGCCGACAACCGCGACCATCGGAAATGAATGCTGGAAGACGTAAGTGGGAATACTTATTCCATCGAGTTCAACACGTGTCGAAGATGCCAGCCAGTTTTTGACGAGAGAACGTGTGGCAAGCCACGAACGAAGTCCGCGTGAAATCGCGAGGCCCACGCCGATGGCTGAAAGCGTCGCGAGCAATCCCAGTTTCCAACTGACAACTTCCTCCGTCGCATGCGGTTCGTAAATCAGGTACGACGGAATCATGAACGCACCGATCGATACGATCGCAATGACCGGTGGTCCAATACGCATCACAAACAGTATCTCTGCGGCGGTCCGCGCTGAACACTTTCGCAACAGCGGCCGGCAGAGACGCCCCACTCCCGCCGCTACCATCGTCGCCGTAGCGTTGATGGTCAGCAGTAGTGCCAGCACCAGAGTGATGCCCAGGAATGTGTACATTTAGGTCTTCCGGCTCAACTCGCGTTTCTTTTCCTGAACCAGGCGCTCGAGCTCGTCGAGGAGTTCGCGATCATTCTCGCTGAGCGTATCGACGATGCAGGCGAGCACCGGTTCAACGCCGTCAGCTCCGTGACCGAGCAAGCCATCGACGACGTCTTCCTTGATACCGCGATCGAGCTCGTCGCGAGAGACCATCGGGACGTAAACAAACGCCCGGCCATCCTTGCGACGTTCGAGCAGTTTCTTCTTGAAGAGACGGTCGAGCGTGGTCATCAGGGTTGTGTAAGCGATGCGCTCTTCGAAAACGCGGTGGATGTCGCGCACACTGACCTCACCGAGACGCCAGGTCTCTTCCATGACCTGACGTTCCAATTTTCCTAGAGCGAAACAGGCGATTTCGCGCGGCCGGCGAAATCCACGCAGAAGAAATCGAGAGGATTTCATGTCAGAAGGCATTGTCTGCTCAGTGGCTCCAAGCTGTCAATGAATAAGGCGCCTCCTTGGAGTGCGCCAACAAGTTGGCGCACTCCAAGGAGGCGTTCAATTCAGAACCTATTTTGTCTTGTGCGTCCGTTCGCGCTATCATTGCTGGTTTTCGACTATCGCCGATTCGCGTCTGTATGCCTGAAGAAGCCATTCAAGTTAGAGGAGCCCGGGTTAATAATCTCAAAAACGTCTCCTTTACCGTCCCTATTAACCAAATGACGGTGGTCACAGGTGTAAGCGGGTCGGGCAAGTCTTCGCTCGCATTCGACACGATTTACGCTGAAGGACAACGCCGGTACGTCGAGTCGCTTTCCGCTTACGCGCGACAGTTTTTGGAGCGGATGGACAAACCGGACGTCGATGAGATACACGGCATCGCGCCCGCCATCGCGATTCGCCAGAAGAATTCGACCCGCAATCCGCGCTCAACTGTCGGCACTCAAACCGAAATCTACGACTATCTGCGTCTGCTTTTTGCACGTGTTGGACAGACCTTCTGCAGAGTTTGTGGGCGGCTGGTTACGCGCGACTCGCCCGACTCCATCGCCGATGAAGTCCTTACACAACTGCCGGAGGGCACGAGGTTCTTCGTCCTCTTCCCTGCTTCAGCAGGTCTGAACGAAGCAAATCGTGAGCAGCAGAAGAAGCGTGGACGCAGCGGCGCATCGCGGCAATGGGTCACGGCACATCTCATGAGTCTCATGCAAAGAGGCTTCACGCGTCTCTTTGTCGACGGACAAACAATCGATCTGCAGTCGCCTGATGATTATCCGCGTGACGATTTCAAAGACGTCTTTGTACTCGTCGATCGTCTGACCGCGCGGCCTGATGTGCGCCAACGTCTCGTAGATTCACTCGAGATCTGTTTTCAGGAAGGTCATGGCACGGCTCTGATTCGGAGTGCCGACGCCGAAGCAAAGCAGCTCTGGTTTTCCGAACGCTTTGAATGCAAGTAC
>DASTVU010000208.1:0-5578 GCA_035758935.1 Pyrinomonadaceae bacterium
ATAATAGACCCGCAGAGTAATGAAAGCAATAACTTTTACGAAGTGGTTTTAAGCCAGAAAGGCCGTTTTAACGGCCATTAAGCTTCAAAAAGTGAGTAAAATCGAACCAAAATTTGTAAAGATTTTTGTCGGATTAGTCACAAAAAGTCGTTGACTGATTCGTTGCTGGGTGTATAATTCGAGGCGTTGCGGGTGGCGCTGATGCCCAAACGTCAGCTAGGTTCAAAAGACGGCCATCCAATTCAAAATTGATAGTGCCCGCCAGTGCCAGCTCGGCCGCCGATCGCGCCCCCCGCAGTCGCTACCTTCGAGCTGGCACAGC
Organism: Pyrinomonadaceae bacterium; assembly: GCA_035758935.1. Taxonomy (GTDB): domain Bacteria; phylum Acidobacteriota; class Blastocatellia; order Pyrinomonadales; family Pyrinomonadaceae; genus PSRF01. The sequence goes on from DASTVU010000208.1 coordinate 323, forward strand.
CATTTTAAAGGTACGATCCGAGTTCATCCGCTCACGTCTGCGGCCAATCTCAGTTTTTCGGCCTCAGAGCTCGCACTGGCTATTGTTTCCCGCTCATCAATCGTCAAAAGCTTCCGATCTCGGAGCACAAACTCGCCATCGATCAACACTGTATCGACATCATCCGGCTGGGCCGAATAGACGATCGCTGAAACGACGTCTTCTACCGGTGTTGAGTGCAATCCATCCAGCCTGACCAGCGCCAGGTCCGCACGCTTTCCAACTTCAATACTTCCGATTTCACCATCGAGGCCCAGCGCCTTGGCGCCGTCTATTGTGGCCATACGAAGTGCGCGGTTTGCAGGCAGGACTTCCGGTCCATGTAAAACCTTTTGAAGCAGTGCCGCGGTACGCATCTCTGTGAACATGTCGAGACGGTTGTTACACGCTGCTCCATCTGCTCCGAGGGAAACGGAAATTCCCTGCTCCAACATCTTCACGATCGGTGCCAGTCCGGACCCGAGTTTTAGATTTGACGAAGGACAGTGGGTCACGTTGGTTTGAGTTGTTTTTAGTATCTCGATTTCTTCGTCACTGAGATGAACACAATGGGCCAGGGCAACGTGGCGACCCGTCAATCCGACGCTATCGAGATAGTTAATGTTTCTTAGTCCAGTCTCCTGCTCAACCATCTCGCACTCGGTTCTGTTCTCCGATGCGTGTGTATGAATCATCACGCCACGAGTTCGCGCCAACTGGGCCACTTTCTCCAATAACTCACGAGTACAACTCACGGCGAATCGCGGCGCAAAACAATAGCGAATTCTTCCACCAGCTTTGCCGTGCCATTCATCAAGCAATGCCAGCGACTCATCGATCGAATTCCCGGTCTGTTCCTGCAAAGCGCGCGGGACCTCTTCGCCTTTGTCCATCATGCACTTGCCCACGGTCGCGCGAAATCCACTTTCCTCGACAACCTTGAAGACTTCGCCTGTGTGGTTAACAGTTTCCATCGTGAGCGCGGAGGTAGTGCCTCCTTTGATCAGCTCGGCGATACCGAGACGCGCCGAGGCTTTGATCGAAGCAGCGGTGTGTGCTGCTTCCATGGGCCAGACACGCTGTTTGAGCCAATCAATAAGAGCAAGATCATCTGCGGCGCCACGAAAAATTGTCTGACAGAGATGAATGTGAGTTTGAACGAAACCGGGAATCACAGCACACCCGCCGGCATCGATCACGGTGTCAGCCGTGTGCCCGGTGCCGCCAATCTCCGCGATGCGTTTGTCACGGATGAGCAGATCACCACGCACGATGGTATTTGCAGTGTCCATCGTGATGAGAGTTCCGTTCCTGATGAGGATCGATGACATTCAGCACAGTTTACGCCACAAAAAGGGCCACAGAAGGCACAAAATGCACAAGAGGCACAAAGAAAGAAGCCTCTTTATGTGCCTTATGTGCCTTTTGTGCTTTTTGTGGCCTTAAATTTACTTAGAAGCGGCCTTTACAGTTGGAGCTTCAGGTTCTTCACGAACTGGAAGACCCAGTTTGACCTTCACGTCTCGCTCAATCTTTCGCAGTGTTTCCGGATTCTCTCGCAATGCGACTTTGGCATTTTCGCGGCCCTGACCAAGCCGTTCGCCTTTGTAAGAGAACCAGGCGCCACTCTTTTCTACCGCCCTATGAACGACGGCAAGGTCGAGCAGATCACCTTCACGCGAAATGCCTTCGCCATACATGATGTCGAATTCAGCCTCGCGGAACGGCGGCGCAACCTTGTTCTTTGCGACTTTTACCTTCGTGCGATTGCCCGCCACGCGATCGCCGTCTTTGATCGCACCAATACGGCGAATATCGAGTCGAAGAGATGAATAAAACTTGAGCGCGCGGCCGCCGGTCGTAGTTTCCGGATTGCCGAACATGACCCCAATCTTTTCACGGATCTGGTTGATAAAGATGAAGCAGGTGTTTGACTGCGCCACGATCGCGGTGAGCTTGCGCAGCGCTTGCGACATCAAGCGCGCCTGCAAGCCTGGCAACGAATCGCCCATTTCGCCATCGAGCTCTGCGCGTGGGACCAAAGCCGCGACAGAATCGACGACAATCACGTCAACTCCATTCGAGCGCACAAGCGCTTCGGCAATCTCGAGCGCCTGCTCACCGGAATCGGGTTGTGAAATCAACAACTGGTCCACGTCGACTCCGAGTTTGCCGGCATAGTCGGCATCCATCGCATGCTCGGCATCGATATACGCGGCCACACCACCGGCTTTCTGAGCTTCCGCCACGATGTGAAGCGCGAGCGTGGTTTTGCCGGAGCTCTCCGGTCCATAAATCTCGACGATGCGCCCGCGCGGCACTCCGCCCACGCCAATAGCCGCGTCGAGGCTGAGCGAAGTCGTGGAAATAGCCGGTATATCCGACACCTCCCGTTCACCCAAACGCATAATCGATCCTTTGCCAAACTTCTTTTCAATATTTGCTAAAGCCGCCTCAACTGCGCGGCCGCGGTCTGCACTTGCTCGGTCATCAGCCATGGCATACATCTCTTTCTTCCGCTCCTCTTCTCCGAAGTGAGCAGATGATAGCACAGTGTTTCACACTTGCAACAGACAATTTTCGCTTTGAGGGGTGAGGTTCTTTGGAAACGCCCCCTCGTGAGGTAACGTGCGTGTTCGAGCGTGCACTTTACCACATCTTGTAAATCCTGAACATCAGGTTAATCCTGTCAAAAACTCACCGATCCGTTCCACGAGATCAGGACTATCTCCGAGCTTCTCCATCTCAGCCACTATCGCCGACCCAACCACCACGGCATCCGCATAACGATGCACGTCCGCAATCTGCTCTGCGTTCGAAATACCAAAACCAACCGCGACCGGCAGCTCTGAAAACTTCCGCAGCCGATTCACGAGTTTCTCTGCCTCTGCGCTTACAGTTTCACGAGTTCCAGTCACGCCTGCGCGCGAAACCGCGTAGATAAACCCGCTCGCACGTTCGGCAACGAGCTTCAAACGCTCATCGGTGGAAGTCGGCGCGACCAGGAAAATCATATCCAGATCGCGAGCGTGCAATTCCCTTTCAAACTCACCAGACTCTTCGGGCGAGAGGTCCGTAACCAGCACACCATCAATACCCGCGTCTTTCGCGGCCTCGGCGAGACGCTTCAAACCAAACTGAAACAGCGGATTGTAATAACTGAAAAGAATTATCGGGATATCGATCTGTTTCCGAGCGCGAGCGACCAGGTCGAGAATTTCCTGCAAACCAAAGTGATTCTTGAGTGCTCTTTCCGACGCACGTTGAATTACTGGTCCATCCGCCATGGGATCACTGAACGGAACGCCGAGTTCAATCAATGTCGCGCCTGATTGGGCGAGGGTGACGAGGAGCTTTTCAGTGCTGGCGAGGTCGGGATCCCCTGCGGTGATAAAGGGAATGAATCCCTTTTTACCTTCGCGCTTCAGATTTGTGAAGGAGTCCGCGATGCGTCCCAAAGCGTTACGCCCCCAACTCTTCACGGACGGAGTTTACGTCTTTATCTCCGCGACCCGAAAGATTCACGATCATGATTTGATCGCGTCGCATCTGGCGAGCCGTCTTGATTGCGTGGGCGACGGCGTGTGCCGACTCGAGTGCGGGAATGATACCTTCGAGCTTCGATAGAAGTTGAAATGCCTCGAGTGCGTCGCTGTCAGATACTGAAACATATTCGACGCGTCCGGCGTCGTGCAGAAACGCATGTTCGGGACCGATGGATGGATAATCGAGGCCGGCCGAGATTGAGTGAGTGTTTGCGACCTGGCCGTTGTTGTCCTGCAACACATAACTCATTGTTCCCTGGAGGACCCCTGGCCGCCCACCTCCGGCAGCGTTGAAACGCGCTGCGTGTTGGCCCAATTCATTACCAAGGCCACCGGCTTCCACACCAATCATCTTGATCGACGAGTCGGACAGAAATGGATGAAAGAGTCCAATGGAATTCGATCCGCCGCCGACACAGGCCATCAGAACATCTGGCAATCGTCCTTCCTGGTCGAGGATCTGAGCGCGTGCTTCGCGTCCAATCACGCTTTGAAAATCTCGCACCATGAGTGGGTAGGGATGTGGACCAAGTGCGCTGCCGAGCAGGTAATAAGTGTCGGCGACGTTTGTAACCCAGTCGCGGAGGGCTTCGTTGATCGCGTCTTTAAGGGTTCGGGAGCCTGCATTCACTTCCCGAACTTCTGCGCCGAGTAGTTGCATGCGGAAAACATTCAACGCCTGGCGACGCATGTCTTCGGCGCCCATGTAAACGACGCAGTCGAGTCCAAACAACGCACAGACAGTCGCGGTTGCAACACCGTGCTGGCCCGCGCCGGTTTCGGCGACGATGCGTTGTTTGTTCATCCGGCGCGCGAGCAGTACCTGGCCAATCGTGTTGTTGATCTTGTGCGCACCGGTGTGCAGGAGATCTTCGCGTTTGAGATAGATCGTCGCGCCACCGCAATAGTCGGTCAGTCTTGCGGCGTGAAAGAGCGGCGTGGGCCTGCCGGCATAATTCGTTAGGAGGTCATGAAGCTCAGATTGGAATGATTCATCGTCCCGGCTCGCGAGATACGCCGCTGTCAATTCCTCGAGCGGCGCCATCAAGGTTTCCGGCACAAAGCGTCCGCCATACTGCCCCCAGTGACCCAAGGAATCCGGCTGTGTGATTGAGGAGGGCATTCTTGTTTGTACTTTGTTCTTTGTACTTCGTACTTTGTACTTTGTTTGCAACCGGAGAATGACCAAGTACAAAGCACCAAGGATTAAACTCCCGGCAGTTTCTCCTGCAACGGCGGTGCAACCGAGACGCGGTCGCGACCGGAATTCTTCGACACATACAACGCGCCGTCACTGGCGGAGTAGAGCATTCTCTCGGAGGTTGCGTTCTCCGGACACCCTGCGACGCCGATGCTCACAGTAACAGTGCCCACGCCTTCAACACGTTTTCCACTCAGCACAACTCGCAAACGCTCGGCCGCCAGGACAGCTCGCTGAAGATCGACACCCGCGAGTAACAGCGCAAACTCTTCGCCACCAAGTCGCGCAGCAGTATCGTTGTCGCGTGAAACCTCTTTCAACGTTTGCGCGATCTGGCGGATGACCATGTCGCCCACCGGATGCCCGAACTTGTCGTTCACCGCTTTGAGATGATCGATATCGAGCATCAGCAAAGCGCACGGCACACGATAGCGACGCCAGCGCTCAACCTCACGAGCAAGAGCAACACGGAAACGGCGACGATTGGCCAGT
>DASTVU010000209.1:0-12782 GCA_035758935.1 Pyrinomonadaceae bacterium
GCTCGAGGTTTTCCCGGTCGCCTACTAGCCAGGCGTTATCGACCTTGATTAACGGCGCTGGTTCGACCTTTTCCTTTCCCTCGGCGTCGATGACCTTTAGAAAGACCGTAGCAGCGTCGCCGCTGATCTGTTCACCCGTGATATCGATCTTCTCCGGAATCTTTTCGCTGATGGCAATCGCCATCCTCTCGAAGTCCGGTTTTAGATCGTTAAATTCCTCCGGTGACAGTCCTTCAATCGCCTGCCGGTAGATGGAGATGCCAAACGCTTCCCGGTATTTCTTCTCGCGCAACATTCGATAAAAATCGCGCGTGGTATCGGTTGGCGAGCGCTGCGGAGATTGGGCATAGGTGGTTGTGGAACCTGTGAACACCGCAAGCAACAGCGCACCGCAAAGCGTTGGGACTCTGAGCAGTTTCAAGATCGCACCTCTGTTTATTTGAAAAGGGCGCGCCCCGGATTAGCAGCGCGCCCTTGAATGAAGGTTAACACACGTGAGTAGACTACGGTCGGCCTTGTTTCGAAGCAAGCAGCTTTTCACGGCCCACGAGATAAAGAATTATCATCAGGACGAGGAAAGGCAGCAACGATAGCACGTTGGACCAGGGGCCGTTAAAGAACGGGTTATTGTCTCTGGACCAATGCTCGACTAGATCGCTTCGTTCTTTCCAGACACCGGCGAAGAATGCAATAAACACTGCGGCCAGCGCACCACCGGCGATGTAACCTGACGCCATCAGCACGCCCGGACTCTTATCAGTTTCCGCAATGAATTCCTCTTCTGTCATTTTCCTGCTCTTGAACTTAACGCGCAGGTACTTGTCCACCAGCCAGCGAATCATGCCGCCGAGGAAAATCGGACTTGACGATGACAGCGGCAGATAGACGCCGACCGCAAAAGCAAGCGAAGGAATGCCTGCCATCTCGAGCACGACGGCAATCATCACGCCCAGCAGTACGAGGCCCCACGGCAACTGCTGATTCAAAATGCCCTTGATGATGTAGGACATCAGCGTTGCCTTAGGTGCGTCGTATTTGGTCACAGACGAGCCATCTGGCGCGGTGCGATGTGTGCCGTTGATTCCAGGATCCACATAGTATTTCGGCACACCGTCAGCGCCAATGAGATATTTTCCTGGAGGGCCATTCTTCTCGTCGATCTTGTGCCAGGTCGGATACTCATTGTTGTCCGGTACGACAAGTCCACCCTTCACTTTTTCTGGTGGGCCGAGGTTTGAGGTGTCAGGGCGCAGAGTTGCGGGGAAGTTACGTTCAACCTTCTGAACGACTTTCCCTGACTCGTCCACGAGATACTCGCCCGGTTCAAGCCCGGCGACTGTCGTAGTTCCTGCCTCACTCTTCAGTAACCGGAAGTTACCGCCGCTGGCAGGCTTCACTTCTTCATTAAATGCCGGAAGGGCAGCCAAAGCAGCGCCATCGACCTGCTTCGACTCCGTTACCGCTTTGAACGTAGTTTGCGGCACGTAAACCGTGCTCTGGTCGTTAAGCCGGAGCAGAATTGGTCCCAGAATCAATGCCGACGCAAGTGCGCCGATGAGGATGGCGATCTGCTGGTACTTCGGCGTTGCACCTACGAGAAAACCAGTCTTGAGGTCCTGCGACGTAGTGCCACCATTTGAAGCAGCGATACAGACGATGCCGCCGATTGAAAGTGCCGTCACGTAATAACTAGAACCACTCCAACCGACGATCAAAAAGATAAGACACGTCAGTAGCAGCGTGGCGACCGTCATACCGGAAATCGGGTTCGACGACGATCCGATTTCACCAGTCAAACGCGAGGACACAGTTACGAACAGAAAACCAAAGGCGATGATCAATATTGCGCCAAGAAGATTGAACTGAAGATGGAGTTGCGGCAGGATCATTATCATCGCGATAAGTACAAGCACACCGCCCGCGACCACCTTCATCGACAAATCCTGATCTGTTCGCGGCACATTCGAGCCGGCAGCCTGACCGCCACGCAGATCGCTCAGTCCACCTTTCAAGCCGTGCCAGATGGTCGGTAGTGATCTGAACAGACTTATGATTCCGCCTGCCGCCACGGCGCCGGCGCCGATATAAAGCACGTACGCGCCGCGAATCGCGTCGGGCTCCATCTCGCTGATAGGTACAGTGCCCGGTGGGAGTGCTGTGGTCATGCCTTCGCCGAAGAATTTGATCGCCGGTATCAGGACCAGATAAGCAAGCACGCCGCCCGCACACATGATGGATGCGATGCGTGGGCCAATGATGTAGCCCACTCCGAGTAGTGCCGGCGAGATTTCAGCCGACAGTGATCCTGCTTTGAAAGGCGCACCGAAGACTTTGCTGGGAACGTCTTTCCATAGCTTTAGTGCGGCCATCGCAACTTGATAAACGAGTCCGATGCCGAACCCGGTGAAGATCGTCTTTGCGCCTGATGTGGCCTCCTCCGCTTCACCAGCCTTCGCTTTGTAAACCGGGTCCGCGGCTGCGCGAGACTCGTCAGAGGCGCCTGCCTTCAATACTTCCGCGCAAGCAGTGCCTTCGGGATACTTCAGGATCCCGTGCTGTTGGACGATGAGCGCACGACGCAGCGGGATCATCATCAGGATGCCCAATAATCCACCCATCACCGCAACGAGCATGACGCGTGTGAACTCCAGGTCGAATCCCAGAATCATGATCGCAGGCATCGTCACGCCCACACCAAAAGCAATCGACTCCCCGGCCGAGCCGGCCGTCTGCACGATGTTGTTTTCCAGGATGGTCGCGTCGCGTACACCAACTTTCCCAAGCAGGCGAAACAGCGAGATTGAGATTACCGCGACAGGAATGGACGCACTCACCGTCAGTCCCACCTTCAGGACCAGCCACAGGGACGAAGCGCCGAAAACCATTCCCAGCAACGTGCCGATGATGAGAGGGAGTGCCGTGAGTTCGCGTACATGCGTATTGGCCGGGATATAGGGCCGGAAATTGGCTAGTAACGGATTATCAGGTTGACCAGCTTTAACTCCGGCTATGTCCGGAAACTCATTCGCACCGACGCTTTCAGAAGACATCCGGTTTGACCTCCAACTAGTTTTGAAAAACGGGGAGTGCGCAGGGGTTTGAAACGCCGCTACTTTACACGGGCCGCTCGCGCTGGGCAAGGCCGCAAAGACGCAAAAAAAGCACAAACAGCAGGCGTCAGGCCCGATGGATCATATGCTTTTTTGTGGCTCCAACTGCTCGCATTTGGATAAACTGCAAGCGCTTTCAAACTCGACCCCTGAGAAAATCAAATGGCTACGAGAATAGGTGCATTTTTGCTGCTTTTGGTTTGCTTGAGTTCCGTCGGAACCGGGCAAACAAAGATTCCCACGCCCGCTGAGGTCCTCGCTTTCACGCCGGGCGAGGATCGGAAACTCGCTTCCTGGGATCAGGTGGTCGATTATTTTCAACGGCTTGATAGCGCCAGCGATCGAGTGAGCTTTGAGACGCTTGGCACGACGACGATGGGCAAGCCATTTGTGATGGCGACGATTAGCACGCCGGCCAACCTGGCGCAACTGGAAGAGTTGAAGAAGATTCAGGACCAGCTTGCCGATCCGCGCAAACTCGGCCCACTGGCAACACGCGATCGCAAGGCAGCGGAGTTGATTCGTCGAGGCAAAACCATTGTCCTGATCACTTGCGGAATCCACTCAACCGAAGTCGGGTCGTATCTCTCCAGCATGTTGATCGCGCACCGGCTCGCTTCGTCAACCGAACCTGAGATTCAAAAGATTCTCGACAACACGATCATTCTGCTCGTTCCGTCTCTGAATCCTGACGGTGTAGACATCGTCAAAAACTGGTACGACAAGACACTCGGCACGCCTTTCGAAGGAACAGATCCGCCGGAGCTTTATCACAAGTACACCGGTCACGATAACAACCGCGACTGGTATGCGTTCACGCAAGTGGAGACGCAAATCACGGTCGACAAGATTCACAACAAGTGGCATCCACAGATCGTGCACGATATCCATCAACAGGGTGCTATGGGCTCACGTCTCTTCCTGCCACCATACATGCAACCGGTCGAACCGAATGTGCCGCGTGCGCTCGTGCAAGGTTACACAGAACTCGGAAACTGGATGGCTGCCGAGATGCGCGCCAAAGGTTTTGAAGGCATCACAACTAACTCGACGTACGACGCGTGGTCTCCCGCGCGCGCTTATTCTCATTACCACGGTGGCGTGCGAATCTTGTCTGAGACTGCCTCGGCGCGAATCGCAACGCCGATGACGTTGAAGTTTGAAGAGCTGCGTTCGCGTGAAGGTTACGATCCGCAGAAGGAGTCGCCGCAGTTTGGGCCACTGTGGCGTGGCGGCGAGTGGCACTTAAGCGACATCACGAAGTACATGACCACGGCGGCGTTTCTCTTGTTGGACCACGCAGCCACAAATCGCGAGCAATGGCTGCGGCGGTTCTACTCGGTGGGGAAGGAAGCCGTACGACCTCGAAGACCGGGCGAGCCTTTCGGTTATCTGATCGAACCTTCAAAAAACGCCCTGGCGCTAACGAGTATTCTCGAAAGAGGCGGTGTTGAAGTTCATACAGCCGATATTGGCGCCAAATTCAAGATGGGCACCCGTGAGCTTCCCGAAGGAACGACACTAGTGAGATTGGACCAGCCCTACGGAAGCTTTGCGAAAGCGCTGTTAGAAGTACAGCGTTATCCAAATCTAAGAGATGCCACCGGACATCCGATTGCGCCTTACGATGTGACGGCGCATACACTACCTCTGTTGATGGGCGTCACAGTCTATCCGGTTAAAGCGCCATTCCGATACAAACGCGGACCAGCAACGCTATTCGGATCGATGGGGGCGGAGGAAACCGGCTCGGGACGAAATCTGCCCGCGCTTTACCACTCTTCGGTCCCCAGCCAGGACGAGGGTTGGACCAAGTGGATACTGGACTCGCAGAAAAAATCTTATGGGGTGCTTGGCGACAAAGAGCTGCGCGCAGGTATCACTATCTACAAACCATCAGCAGGTCTCACAGTGAAGTACTACACGATCCTAATACCGGATCAACCAGCGCGAACTTTGCTTGAAGGTTATCGCACTGGCGCCATGCCGCCTGAATTAACCGGCGGTCTTGGTGCTGAAGGTGTTAAGCACCTGCGCGACTTCGTTGAAACCGGCGGCACGCTGATCTTTCTGAATCGCGCATCCATCTTTGCGATCGAGCAATTCAAACTTCCGCTACGTAATGTCGTCGCCGGTTTGCCGCGAACAGATTTCTACGTTCCCGGATCGATCCTGCGAATCAAACTCGACACGTCACATCCGTTGGCGAAGGGAATGCCCGAAGAGACGATCGCGTGGGCTGAAGATTCACCTGTCTTTGAAGTGACCAACGATCCTAATTCGAGTGTGCCGGCGGCGAATGTGCGCGTAATCGCGTCGTATCCGGCGGACAAAGACCCGCTGCTTTCGGGCTGGCTGCTCGGAGGCGATTTGATCAAAGGCAAGGCAGCGCTGGTTGAAGTGACAATGGGTAAAGGCCGTGTGATTCTGTTCGGCTTCCGGCCGCAGTACCGCGCCCAGTCTCTCGCAACCTACCCATTACTCTTCAATGCTTTAGCGTCGAGATAAACCATCTTGTATCCACAGATTACGCAGATTGATTAATAGAATCTGTGTAATCTGTGGACAGAGATCCTTGAACTTTTCATACGGACAGGCGTATAACTGAATTACTCGGCAACGCTCCAACAGCATTTCCGAAGCCTTGCCGGACCGCGATGGTCACCCTTCTAATTACTTCGGTTTTCGTTTTCGCTTTAATCGCAATCGCCATCTACTTTTGGCAGAAACCTGCGAACACATCGCAATCTAACGAGTTGCCTCCACCTCCAGAACCACGGAACCTGTTTTCCGACGTCGCTGTTAACCAGCTTAGGCCCCAGGTAAGTGAGGAGCTTTCCGACAAAGGCCAGAAAGTAGACGCAGAAACGTTCCAAGAGGCGATCAAAGCAATTAAATCTTTTCAACAGTCGCCTGATAAAACCTCGACCGCAAACCTGCTGCGCGCCGCAGCGCTTTCTGACGATGCGAAGAACTATGGCAGAGCAATTGAACTGGTATTGATGTCCTGGAGAGATGGTAGCCTCTCAGACTTATCAGCGCGTGATCTTCAGTCGCTTCTCAATAGTCAATACTGGGTTTTATCATCTCGCACTCGCACGTCAGGAGCTGGCTTTGTCCTGAAAGAGACGCTTTCCACCGCGAATCGCGAGCTTGAATCCACAAATAACCGATCTAACCATCAACTTGGACCAAGTTGAACCTTGAAAGAGAAAGGCCATGGAAAATTTTGATATCGCAACGGTAGTCCCCTTGCTCATCGGAGCGTTCGTTCTCTTGATTATCTTCCTCATCGTCGTGAACCGAATCTTCGTTAACGTCGGCGCACGCGAAATTGCAATCAAAGAACGGAGATACCTGGGTGCCAAAATGCCACCGGGAAGAGTGGTAGCTACTGAAGGAGAAGTTGGTATTCAAGCCGACGTGCTAAAGCCCGGCTTGCATCTGATCAAGTTTCCGTTTGAAAAGGTCGTACGGAAGGTTCCTCTGATTGAGATTGGCGCAGACGAGCTCGGCGTTATCGAAGCTGTTGACGGTGAGCCGATGCCTCCAGGTCGCATCTTCGCCCCTGACCGCGCGCAAAATGCTCATAACAATTTCCAGGATCCGATCGCGTTTATCAAACGTGGCGGCGTAAAAGGTATTCAGCTACGAACGCTTCCTCCGGGTCTCTGGCCCATCCATCCTTACCTGTTTCGCGTTTCGATTGCGAAAGCGACGCTCGTACCGCAAGGAAAGGTTGGCGTGATCACCGCCGCCGACGGTGGCCCACTTGATGCCGGTCGATTGCTTGGTAAAGCAATTTCAGACCATACGAATTTCCAGGACGCGGAACAGTTCATCGCTTCAGGCGGACAAAAGGGACCGCAGGTCGACATCCTGACGCCAGGCGTCTATCGCATCCTGACGCAATCAGGAGCGATTGAGGGTTCCAATGAGGCCAAGCCGGGTCTCTTTAACATCCGCCTGTTCGACGCGACTGTGATTAACGAGAATCAAATTGGTCTGGTTGAGGCTTTGGACGGCGCCCCACTGAATCCACGCGACTACGTTGCGGAGTCGTTCGCCGGCCACGACAATTTTCAGGATGGACATGAATTCATCGGCAAGGGTGGCCAGCGTGGACCACAAAAAGACATCCTGCTGCCTGGCACCTACTACATCAATCCGCTGTTGTTCAAAGTCATTCCGGAAACAGCAAAGGAGATTAAACCCGGTGAGGTTGCAGTAGTGGTCTCCAACGTCGGCAAGGATCCTTCAGAGGAAGTCAGACGTGAGATGGCTGCGAAGGTGCGGGAACGAATGGAACGGGAGGAGATGGAGCAAGTTGAAGAATCAGCCGTGCGCCTCGACGTAATGGACGATACTCGCACTGTCGAACAAATCAAGGCTGACCTGATGACTGGCGACCCGGCGGATCGACGCCTCGATGAAGGCGCCCATGAAGCCTATGTCGTACCTGAAGGTTATCGAGGTATTCAGGAAGCAGTCGTTGGACCAGGACGTTATTACGTGAACACGCTGGCTATCAGCCCGATCGTAATTCCCACAACTAATCAGACTGTGGAATGGACGGCGGGCGAAGTTGCCAACACGTTCAATCCGTTCGAGGTAATTTCCAAAGACGGTTTCACGATGCAGTTGGAAGTACGTGTTGTGTTTCGTGTGAAGCCTGAGGACGCGCCGTTCATGGTCGCGAAGATTGGCGGCATCGAACGCTTGATTCAAAACGTGATGCATCCTCTGATCGACTCGATCTTCCGTAACCAGGCTTCGGAATCGTCGGCGATGGCGTACCTGCAAAATCGACACGAGGAGCAGGAACGCGCGGAAGCTCGCGTGCGGGCACACTTGCTCAAATACCACGTCGACGTGGTGAACGTGCTCATCTGCCACATTCATCTGCCGGAAGAGTTGATGAAGACTCAAACCGAGAAGATTCTCGCTGAGCAGCGTCAGAACATGTACAACGCTCAACGCGAGGCGGAAGAGAAACGCATTCAACTCGAGAAGACCAAATCGCATGCCGACAATCAGAAAGACCTTGTAGCTGCGACTGTCGGTGTCGAGATCGCGAGCAAACGCGCCGAGCAGCGTAAAGCTGAAGGCGAGGGCGAGGCCCACTACATCCAGCAGACGGGTCGCGCCGAAGCTGAGAAGGTTCGCCTGATGGGTGAGGCTCAGGGCGTTGCTTATCGAGAGCAGGTCAACGCGCTTGGCGCGCAAGGTGTCGCGCTCGTTGAAACCTTAAAGGTTATCGGCGAGAAGGGTGTCCGCATCACGCCCGACGTTATGGCGAGCGGTACGGGCGCCGAAGGTGGCGGTGGCATTGGCACGTTGCTACTCATGAACCTGTTTCGCGACCGGCTAAACATCCCCGGCCCAAACGGGGAAAAAGCCCCTAGCAGATAGCGCCCAAATAATCCTGCGAATCTTGTAAATCCTGAAATCCTGTTAGACAGGATGACAGGATTTACAGGATGAACAGGATGCGGACATCTCAACCCTCCTCATCTCCACAGAAAAGACAAAGAATCACAACCGCTTTTTGGCCGAAGTGGGGTAATTTCTCACGCGCAACTTCCTCGTCCGCAGTTCGACGCCAAAACAAGGAGGGACACCATGAAACAATCAATTGGCTTGGTTGCGTTGATTCTCTTCGTGGCTGGAGTCAGTCTGGTGTTATCAGCCCAGGATCCACAGCAAGGTGGACGACCACTTTTAACAACGCTAACGGGCCCCGCAGAAGTCCCCGGGCCGGGCGACCCTGATGGAACCGGCACGGCAACCATCACCTTAAATCCTGGCAAAGGTCAGGTGTGTTACGAATTGACGGTGGATAAGATTGGAACTGCGACCGCCGCTCACATACATGAGGGCGCCGTGGACAAAGCCGGTCCGCCAATCGTGATGCTTACCGCCCCGGCAAATGGTTCATCCAAGGATTGCGCCACGCTCGCGCGCGACAAGATCATGGACATCATCAAGAACCCCGCCAAGTATTACGTGAATGTCCACAATGAGGAATATCCGAACGGCGCGGTGAGAGGACAACTCGGGAAATAAGCCACAGATAAACACGGATGACGCAGGTCAGATTTTTCTTATCCGCGTTATCCGCGTTTATCCGCGGCTAAACTCACTTTTCGAAATACATCTGCGCGGCCATCTTCGTCAGCTTCCAAACTCTTGACCACGCAATGCGTCCATCGCCATTCTCGCGGCCGGTCAACTTGTCGAAGATCATCTTGCGGAACAAACGTCCTTCACGCCGGAGCATAAACTCCTTCGCAAACGGTTTCGCCGTTTCGAAGAAACTGAAACCGGGATCGGTCACCACGCCAATGCCTTCGAGAGTCATCAGCGCGCGCATGACGTAAGTAAAGTTTGACGGCAGACGGAACGGATACTCGTAAATCACCTCGGCGAGATCGTAAGTCAGTTCCTTGAAGTTCACTTCACCCAGTTTGAGATTCAAATAGTGAGTGAAGAGACTCTCCACCACCGGTCGTACCGTCTCCGGATCGACTCCCGGTTTCAGGAAGTTCAGGTCGATGATGTCCTGACCCAAACCATGCACGTCACGACTGACCACGTGGAAGAACGCATCGATCATCTGTGTCTGCAATTTCGGATCGATTCGTCCAACCATGCCGAAATCGAAGAACGCCAGATGACCGCTATCCATCACGAGCAAATTTCCGGGATGCGGATCCGCATGAAAGAAGCCGTCTTCAAGCAGTTGCTTGAGATAACAGCGAATCAGTAGACGATTAACTTTGACGGGCGAGATTCGCTGCGCTCGCAAACCTTCCAGGTCAACCACCTTGGTTCCGCGAATGAAATCAAGCGTAAGCACTCGCGTGTTCGTGTGTGACCAGTAGATCTTTGGAACTCGAATCGCACGCCACGTGCGAAAGTTGTAACGAAATCTGTCGGCATTGCGTCCCTCTTTCACGTAATCCATCTCTTCAAAGATAGTGGAGTGAAACTCGTGCAGCATTCCTTCCCAATCAGCATTCTCATTCGCTTTCGGAAAGAAACGATTGGTCAGCTTCACAAGGCGAAAGAGAATCGCCACGTCGAAGGCAATGGTCGACTCGAGATTCGGACGCTGAACCTTAACGGCAACTTCCTGACCTGTGTGGAGTCGTGCCCGGTAGACCTGTCCGAGAGACGCAGCCGCAATCGGTTCGCTGTCAATCTCAACGTAACTCTCGTGAAGACTGCGACCGAGTTCCGACTCGATGATCGTGAACGCTTCCGCGGTTGAAAACGCCGGCACCTGATCCTGCAGTTTCGCCAGTTCCTTCACATACTCGAGCGGCAACAGATCGGCACGCGTACCGAGTGCCTGGCCAATCTTGATGAATGTTGGTCCAAGACCGATCAGCGACTCTCGCAACCAAACAGCCTGCTTCTCGAGGCGTGCTTGTTTTTTTGCAGATCCCTCTGCGCCGCGAAACACGAGGTAGCGCAACACACGGATAAAGCGATCAAAAGCTACATAGAGTTGCTCGCTGAACCACGCTTTGAGTCGCGCACGCCTGCCTTTGTCACGGGCGAGATCTCGCAGACGCGCAACGGCTCGACGATTGAAATCCGCTCTTACGTCGTACGTATCGAGGAAGAGGTAAAGCGAAAAGAGACCGAGGACGTGTGCAACTTTTGCGGCACGTAGCCAGCCACGGAAATCTCGTCCTTTGAGAATCTCGTCAACCAGCTCTTCCGTTAAAGGTCGGACTGGCGCAGTCTGCTTTGGCGCCGGCGCCGTGCTCAGTGCCAGTCCATTTCCATTCCCATTGGTATGAGTTATTTTTACTAATGCCTGATTTGAAGTCATTTTATAAACGTTATATTACTGAGAGCATGTGCTTCGTGCCCGCTCGTTCGAAATAACCGTTAGCTCTATCAACGTCCCTCGTTATCTGTCTTTTCAACTCGTCGACTGAATTAAACTTTCGCTCGTCTCGCAGGCGATACAGGAAACGAACACGCACTACATCACCATAAAGGTCGCCGTCCCAGTTCAGTACGTAGGTCTCGACCGAAGGTTCCACCGCATCCGCAAATGTTGGCCTCAGCCCCACATTTGTCACGCTGCGTCGCCATTGACCTTCAATCAATGTGCCTGTGACGTAAACGCCATTCCGGGGTATGACGCGGTTGTGTGGGTGGAGGTTGGCCGTTGGAAAACCCAGTTTATGGCCTCTTTCCGCACCACGTTCAACTCGGCCTTCCACGCCATACGGACGTCCCAACATACGTCTTGCAAGGTTCACCTGGCCGGCAGCCAATAGTTGACGGATCTTGCTGGAGCTCACTCGCGCGCCACGCAGTTTTACCTCCGGAACTTCACCGGCAACGAAGCCAAGTTCAGCGCCGACGCGTTTGAGCAAGTCGATATTTCCCTCGCGGTCATGGCCAAACGCAAAACCCTTCCCGAGATAGACCTCTTTCGCGTGCAACCGATCGACAATCACATCGCTAAGAAAATCCGATGCGCGAATTGATGAAAACTCTTTAGTGAAACGAACGACAATCGTCTGCTCGATCCCGAGAACACCAAACGCTTCGATCTTCTGATCGAAAGTCTGCAACAACGGGGGCGCAGATTCGGGATGTAAAACCGCTCGCGGATGCGGATCGAAAGTGATCACAGTCGGCACCGCACCCACCGCACGCGCACGCTCAACCACGGTGCGCATAATCAACTGATGCCCGAGATGCAGACCATCAAATACGCCGAGCGTGAGCACGGTCGGTCGTTGAATCTCGGCGTTGTCAGTTCCGTGGAATAGACGCATTTCAGATTGCCGATTTCCAATTGCCGATTGCAGATTTTTTATCGGTGGACCAAGTATTCAAATTGGCAATTGGCAGTCGGAAATTGGCAATTATCATGATTTGACTACCAATCCATCGTAAGCAAACTCGACTCCTGGCGGCAGTCGGGCGGAGTCGCGCGCATGCTTGATGTCGTGGGCGATATGAGTAAAGAAAGTTCTCCGCGGCTTCAACTGTTTGACGTACGCGAGCGCCTTATCAACCCACAAGTGCGTTGGATGTTCTCTAAAGCGCAAGCAATCAAGGACGAGGACGTCCAAACCCTGCAAAGCTTCGACTGTCGCGGGCGGAATCTCGCTGAGATCCGTCAGGTAAGCAAAATCGTTGAAGCGATAGGCCATCACCGGCAAACGACCATGGATTACTTCCAGGGGCGTGATCTCCAACTCTTTTCCAATGCAGAAACTCGCACCGGGGGAGACGATGTTCGGAATTACTTCCGGCAGACCTCCACCAAAATGCGACGGCTCAAAGATGTATTTGAAGATGCGTTTGATATCGACCCAGGCGCGTTCGTTTGCGTAAACGCCAAGCGCTCCAAAACGAAAGTTCAACGGCCTGATGTCATCAAGACCAAAAATATGATCGGCGTGACAGTGAGTGATGAGAACGGCATCGAGATGTTTCAGACCGAAGCGCAAAGCCTGCTGGCGAAAGTCCGCAGACGTATCGACCAGGACAGTTCGTCCCGCTTCTTCAATGATGACTGAAACTCTCAGACGTTTGTCGCGAGGATCGTCTGAAATACAGGTCTCACATTCACAACCGATTGACGGCACTCCGGTGGAAGTTCCCGTACCTAAAAAGGTGAGCTTCATGTGCTTG
>DASTVU010000210.1:0-5029 GCA_035758935.1 Pyrinomonadaceae bacterium
TCAGTCATTACGACGATCGCGCTACGCCGCAAGCCGGCTCCCTGCGTGACAAGATCATGTAGAACCCAATCCATCGAGTCCCAGAAGTTTGTGCCTCCGACTGCTTCGTCCATGTCGTCGATCGTCTTTTTCAATTTCTTACGGTCCAAACTGAACGTCGAATACAGCGCTGGCTGATCGGTGAAAGTCACGAGCGCAATGCGATCCACATCACGCGCCGCATCCACAAATCTTTTTGCGGAGTTTCGAATCATCTTCAGATTTTTTGAATTGGAACCGGATAGATCGAGGAGCAGGACGAGATCGAATGGCGTGTCAGCCGCAGCGAAGAAACTGATTTCCTGCGGCACCCCGTCCTCGAGAACGAGGAAGTCTCTCGGCTCGAGTAACGGCGGCGGATTATGGGGAGCAAATCCAAGCACACTTACTTTCAAATCAACGAGATCTGAATCGATGCGAATTGTTTCGACCGGATCCTGACTCTTTGCGAGGCTACTGAAAAGAAACAGGACCAGGATAGTTCTCACGCAAAGACGCAAAGGTGCAAAGACGTTTCTTTGATTTATCTTTGCTCCTTTGCGACTTTGCGTGAAAACCTTAGTTCGCATAGTAACCACGTTTGCCGCGCGGCACCGCATTAGTGCGATCGACTTTGATTTTAATCGCTCGCCACTTTCCATCGCGTGTACTGTTTGACGGGCGATAAGCCAGGCTGTACATCGTTCCCAGATCTGCGACGACTTGTTCGTAAGCACCCGCGAGATCCGTTAGTCGTTCGACTTCGTAAAAAACACCGCCACCCGCATCGGCCATCTCCTTCATGCGATCGTGACCGGCGTCAAAGGCCTCGGGCTGAGTGTCGAGCGGGCTCATGGCCTCGTACTCAGTGTTCAGCCACAAGGTGTACAAGACACCGTCAAACTCCTGGATGTTTCGCAGCGTTTCCTGATAACTGCGTCGCGAACCCTGTTGTCCACTGATACCGGGTATTGTGCCATCAAGACCGTCGCTCATCAGTACGATTGCCGACCTTCTCGATTTCTTCGACTCCTTCAACACTTCGTCCATCGCGAAGTTGGTCGCATCGTAGAGTTTTGTATCGCCACGTGCAGTATCGATGGTTTCGATTCTCTGTCGCAGCACTTCACGATCGGCGGTCAATGGTGAAACAACTGTCGCTTCGCCTGCGAATGTAATCACGCCGATGCGATCCGCCGGTCTTGCCGCCTGGACAAAACGCAGTGCGGCGGCACGAATGAGTTTCACAACTTCCCTGGTCGAACCCGACAGATCGATCAATAGAATCAGATCAAATGGCGCCGAGGACGATTCGAACTGCACGACGCGCTGCTCGTCACCATCTTCGAAGAGCTTAAAATCCGACTGGCCCAGGCCGACGAGGCCACGGTTAGTGCCTCGATCGATAACACTGATGTTGAGTGTGACCAATTGCGAATCGACGCGTATGACGTCGCCTTCAGTAATGTCACCGCCGACGTTTGGATCAGCAGGCGTTCCCGCGGGACGTTTCGGATCGTTGGCGCCGATTAGTTCAGGTGGCTTCGGAGTGGAGTTGCTGGTAAGGTCAGAAACCGACGCGTATGCCAAAAGAATTTCACCGCTTTCGGTCTGTAAATCGATTTTCCTGCTGCCATCCCCGACCCGAGTTTGAAAAGGCTGACTTTCTATCGTTGGCGTCCCACCGAGCGTCGACTTGATCGTACCTCGCAGAGACCGTGCGGCGATGTCAGCATTTTCAGGAACTTTGATTTTGAGATGAATCGGCACTACCGGATCGATAGGCCGTCGCACGACCGAGATCGTTATTAACGACCCGCGGTTGTCGATGATTATCGGCGAACGGCTAAGTCGCTGAGAACCATCGCCACCAATGCTGGCCGAAACAGCCAGGTAGCTATTGCTCCAGACTTCGGCGCTGATATTGCCAAAATCATTGCGAACCTTTAGCTGGCCGCCGGCAGGCAAGTCGATGCGAATTTCATCGTCGGCGTAGGCTGTCGTTGGGGAGAAGGCTGCCAGAAATATAAGGCCCAGAAGGACCTTTTGAACCTTCAAGAACATCATCAAAGTCTCGAAGGCATAATAGCAAATCGGCCATCATCCGTGTAATCCGTGGCTGGTTTTGCCACGGATTTCACGGATCAAGGTTCGATTAGATCCAGCATAGAGGTTTCATCTCGCGCTGGTGCGGCAGACGGCTGTGGCGGTGGTGCGCCCTTGAGGTCCGCGATCTTCAACAACAAATTGTTTTGATTTGTCGCATACGGCAAAGCTGTTTCAATGCTCACCACACCGTCTCTGATGAAGTGCTCGATCACGGTATCGAAAGTCTGCATTCCGTCCTGATCACCCTGTTCCATCGCATCGATTAGCGACTTCCCTTCCGATTCACCCTTCTCGATATATTCCCGCGTCCGCATCGTCGATTTGAGAATCTCAATCGCCGCTACTCTTCCCTTCCCGTCAGACAACGGAATCAGTCGTTGCGAAATGATGAAGCGAAACGACTGCGCAATACGCGTCCTGATCACTTTCTCTTCGTTCTTGGGGAACACGCCAATAATGCGGTCGACTGTCTTCGACGCGTCGATTGTGTGCAAGGTAGACAACACAAGGTGGCCGGTCTCAGCCGCTTCGAGAGCGACCTCGATGGTTTCGCGGTCACGCATTTCACCCACCAGAATCACTTTGGGCGCCTGCCGGAGTGCTGCGCGCAGAGCAATTGCAAAGCTTGGCGTATCGGAGTGCAGTTCACGCTGATGAATCGTAGAGTTCTTGTGCGTGTGCAGAAACTCGATCGGATCTTCGATCGTCACGATGTGGTAGTAGTGGGTCTCGTTTATCAGATCGATGATCGCCGCGAGTGTCGAACTCTTACCGCTGCCGGTTGGTCCAGTAACCAGCACGATACCGTTCTTAATATCTACTATCTCTTTCAGTTGTTCAGGCAAATTGAAATCACTGAAACGCGGCGGCCGCATCGGAATCACACGCATTACGATGGCGTGCGTGCCGCGTTGCTTGAAGATATTGACGCGAAAACGAGCATCCCCGGGAGCGCTGAACGAGACGTCTGCGGAGCCGGTCTTTTCGAGACTTTCTAGCGGTGTCGCCTGATTGCCGATGATCAGTTTGGCAATTCCCGCCGTGTGTGCCGGCGTCAACTTTTCCAGACCGGCGATGCGCACCGGGACTAATTTCCCTGCCAATTCGATCTGTGGCGGCCGGCCGGGGCTGAAGATCAGATCGCTCACTTTGTCTGAGGCCCGCAGCATTTCTCGCAACACGGCGATGAAGTTTGGTGGTGGTGGCGAGAGCGGTTGAGTCGTTGAGGTATTTGGTTGTTCGCTGCTCATTTTGGAACTTTTTAGTTAGGTCGTGCGTCAAACTAAGCGACAAGTTTCGCTAGTGAATAAAATGTTCTGGAAGAACAAACTACTTTCAAGTTGCGTACATCAAATAGTTCGTTCTGTGAAAGCACGAGAGCCGAAAAATTGGACCGTGCTACGAAATTGACAAGAAAGGCGCTGGAAACATGGCAACATACAGAGATCCTGTGAGCTGCTTTGCACCACTTGAAGTAATCGAGCGCCTGCTGGAAATTCGTGTTGAAGCAGGCCACTCGCCTGCCGTCTATCTGCTTTCCCCCGATGATTTGGCAGACTACCTCGATGCATATGGTTTTGATGTTTATGCATTGTCGGAGGCGGAAGCTGAGTTTCACTTTGGCGACTATCGTGCACCACTCGCACCGGGCGGAGATCACGCCCACTGCTCGCTGACCGCACACTAGCATCACAAATAGTTTGACGAATGGCAACGCGGAAGATGGAAACATCTCCCGCGTTTGTTTTTTCAGGCGCCAGCGGACGTACTGTAGGGGCGGCCCTCCGTGGCCGCCCGTGGTTTGTGATTATCGGATTCAAACATCGACGGCCTCGACTTTGGCGAACACGATTTAAACCACGGGCGGCCACGGAGGGCCGCCCCTACAGTTCGTTCCGCAATTTTGATATATCTCAAGTTCATCACGGGCGCGCCGAAAGACGCAGCGGTGAATCAACATTCAGACGACATGGATCGTTTGACTTCTGCGTGTTGTCTCTACGAGTTGCGGTTCGTTCATCGAGCTTCAGCAATCCACACTCAACCTCACTTAATCTCAAGCTCAGTCGCTGCACCTCATCGCGAATCAGAATGACGTCGCGATCGCTGGTAGTCGGTTGTGAAACCTGTGGCCGTTGTGAAGCGATGTACGTTTGCAAACGATTGATACTCGACTCAACCTGATAGAAGCGTTGTTCGAGCAAACTTATTCGTCGATCAAGACTGCTTGGATCCTGCGTCTCTGCTGAACTCTTACCCCACGAGACGTTAGCCACCGTTCCAACAACAACACACAGCACCAAAACCAATACCAGATTCGACTGCCTTGAAATATTCATTACCTTTGTCCCCCTTGCTCAATTATGCACCACCCTTGATGTCAAACGCCCACAACGTTCCGAGATCACGAATGTACAACCTTCCATTCGAAATCACAGGATAGGTAAACGCGCCCTCCGGAAACTGTCCGACTTTCTTTTTCACAGGCGGAGACGGTGGACTGAACTTGCCCTTGAGCCGATACGCTTCCGGAGTTGCTTCGACCAATAACACCTCACCGGATATGAGATGACAAAACAAGAGTCCATCAGCCGAAGCCACTGATCCCCATCCAAAATCCGGCGCTTCCCATTTTAATTTCCCGGTCTTGAACTCAGCCGCAACCAACTTCTGCCCCGCCTCCGTCCCGTAAATGTGATCGCCGATTACAACAGCGCCGCCAATGCCATTCGGGAGTCCACGGACGAAGTAAACCTGCTCTGCTGCAACTCCACTGCCTTCGGGCTTCAAACGTATGAGACCACCACCGATACCTAGTGCTCCGCCGTACACATGATCTCCCTGCGCAATTGGAGTGAAATACTGCGCCGGCCCCTTGGCCACGTCAGCATAACGCCAGAGG
>DASTVU010000211.1:0-4198 GCA_035758935.1 Pyrinomonadaceae bacterium
GTACGCCGGACTGGAAGGCGAGTGAGAACAAGTTCAAATGTCCGTGCCATGGCAGTGGCTACGATAGTGAGGGCATTAATTTCGAAGGACCCGCGCCGCGTCCGATGGACCGCGCGAAGGTGACACTCGATGCCGAAGGACAGATCGTTGTGGACACCGGGAAGCTCTTCGATTGGCCGAAGGGTGAACCGAGCAAATTCAACGAAAAAGACGCGTTCATTAGCATTTAAGGCACAGATTGACGCGGATGGAAAACGACCCTAAAGACAAAAAGCAACTCACGAGCGGCGAAGAAGACAAGCGCAGCATGCTCCAACGTGTGAAGCAGACTGGCGGCTCGCTGGCTGAACGCGCGAAGGATGAAGCGAAGGACTACAAGGATCCGCAGGAGACGCAGCTTTGGAAATCAATCTTTCGCGTCTCTCACGATCGCTCGGATCCGCGTAATCGCTCACTCGCGATTCTTTCAAACGTCTTTTTGCACCTGCATCCGGCAAAGATCAATCGCGATGCTGTGCGTTATCCGTTTACGTGGGGCATGGGTGGAATCACTTTCTACCTGTTTATCGTGCTTACGTTTACAGGGGTGTTGTTGATGTTCTACTACCACCCCACGAAGCTCGACGCGTTTCGCGACATTCTTTATCTCGAGCACGACGTCCCGTTTGGAAAGCTGCTACGCAACATGCATCGCTGGGCCGCACACCTGATGGTGATCACGACCTGGCTGCACATGTTTCGCGTCGTGCTTACGGGTTCGTACAAGAAACCGCGCGAATTCAACTGGTGTGTGGGCGTCGTGTTGCTCGTGTTGACGCTGCTGTTGTCGTTTACGGGTTATCTTCTGCCGGACGATCAGCTTGGTTTCTGGGCGGTCACGGTAGGCACAAACATGGCGCGAGCGACACCGATGCTGGGTCATGAAGGTCCGTTCGGTCCGCAGTTGGGGTTGACTGCTTACAACGACGTGCGCTTCGGACTCCTCGGCGGCTCGATCGTCGACTCAAACGCGCTTTTACGTTCATACATCTGGCATTGCATCGGTATTCCACTCGTGGCATCGATCTTTATGGCCGTGCACTTCTGGCGTATTCGCAAGGATGGAGGTATCTCCGGACCGGCGCCGGTAGTGCTCGAGTCGGAGATGAAAGCAGTAGCTAAGAAGAAGTAGCCCGTTTGAGCGTAGTACCGTAGTTTGGGATTTCTCTGTGCGACCTCTGTGTTCTCTGTGTCTCTGTGGTTCATGAGAGCACAGATTCAACAACCACAGAGACACAGAGAACACAGAGGTTGCACAGAGAAGAAGTTCAAATATGCGAAGATTCATTAATAAGTGGACACTTCTCGTTCTCGGCGTACTGATAGTTGCCGTTTGGGCAATCAACGTCCAGGATTGGCATCAATTGTGGGTCATCTCGTCGGCGCCCGATAACGTTCCCATTGTTGCGATGCTCTTTCTCGTGCCGTTCTTCACGTGGTTGGGTATCAGGCAGGCAGTCGCAAACGATCGTCTCATCGACGAGCTCGAAGCAGATCCCAAACTGGCAAAGACGCACCATCGCAAAGTTGAGCCATGGCGGCCGGGTTGGGCACGGGAACTTCACGTTTGGCCCTACCTTGTCCGAGTTGAGTTTCTTGCCACCGTGATCGTCACGGTGGTTCTTTTTGTCTGGTCGATCACGCTCAACGCACCGCTTGAAGAGCCGGCCAATCCGAACCTGACGATGAATCCGTCGAAAGCCCCGTGGTACTTCCTCGGTTTGCAGGAGATGCTGGTTTACTTCGATCCGTGGATTGCGGGCGTGGTGATGCCGTCGATCATCATGGTGGGATTGATGGTCTTTCCGTACGTGGATTCAAACCCGCTGGGCAACGGTTATTACACGCTCAAGCAACGTCGGTTTGCGCTCTGGATGTTTGGTGCGGGCTTTTTCCAGTGGATCGTGTTGATTGTGATCGGGACGTTTATTCGTGGTCCGGGTTGGATCTGGTTTTGGCCGGGACAAACCTGGGATCACAACGCGGTGGTGTTTGACAAAAACGTTGACCTCCACGACGTGATCGCACAGAAGTTTGGCTTGCACTTTCTCGCCGGCAATATTGGAAAGTTCATCTTCGGACTGATTGTCGTTACGGGTTTTTACATCGTCGGTGCACTCTTCTTTCACTGGTTGATGACTGTTGACTTCAAGAAGATCCGTCTTCCGCGAGGCATTGGCTTGAGCGAGCTTCACCGGAGTCTGTTCCCGAAGAATGAATTTGAACAGAAGATACTGTCGCGCACGAGTTTACTCCAGTATTTGATGTTTCAGTTTTTTGCCGTGAGTGTGCTGCTGGCGCTTCCTGTAAAGCTCTTTTTACGTTTGGTTTTCACCATCAAGTATGTGTGGGTAATTCCCTATCTCAATATCAATTTCTGAGTAGTGCGGAGGTTAGATCACAGTGGCTGATTCACCAGCGCCCGGCGAGTCGTTAGTAAAAAGGGAAGCCGATCTGCCGGCAGAAGATCCGATTGCGAGTCGCTCGACAAGCGGTTGGATGCTGGTGTCTGCATTGCTGATGACGATCTCGATTGCCTGGGCCCTCTACGATGAGGCGTTCGGGCAGCGGCCGTGGAAGGGAATGCAGCGCGAGTTTGTCAGTCGCTATACAAAATATCTCGACAGCATTAAAGCAGACGCCGGAAAGACTGAAGCTGAAGTCAAGGAAAGTCCCGAGTATCAGAAACTCGATGAAGACGCGAAGGCCGCTCGCGCGGCGGTTCAAACCGAGTACGAAGAACTCGGGTCCAGAGTAAAACTCGCACAGGCTAAACTCGACGCGATCACAGACACTTTTCAAAACCAGCGTGGTCACCTTACCGTCATCAACTACAACGTTGAAATTTCCGAGGGCTCCGCAAAGGATCGCTGGCGAAAGCGGGCAGAAGCGAAGAGACAGGAAAAAGTAACTGTTGAAATGCCGTCGGATGATGGGAAGACGACGGTAAAAAAAGAATTTGACTACGCCGGTCTCGAAGGTCTTTACGATCAGTTACGTGAACAAAAAGCAAACGATCTCGCCCAACAGGCCGCTCTGCTGAAAACGCCGTCCGAGTTAGCTCAAAAACGCGACGCCTATCTCAAGAATCACCTCATTGGACTTGGACCAGAGGCTATTGAGGGTCTGAAGACCAAGATGGCCAACTACGACTATTCGATCCTGGGCCATCAGATCAGTGTCACCGCCTACAGCGTGGTCGATCGTTGCGAGGTGTGTCACGCAGGCATTCGTGAACCGCTCGACATAACGCCTGCGAGTATGGCCCCCGGTGGACCAAACAACGGTGAGCCTGATTCATGGGCGCGGGCTTTTGTTAGTCACCCGAATAAAGAAATTCTTCAGATACACAATCCTGAAAAGTTTGGCTGTGCCAGTTGTCACTGGGGCAACGGCCGTGCGACGACGAGCGAAACAAAAGGACACGGGCGTCATCGTTTCTGGCTCTGGCCCATGTTCGAAAAAGAGAACACTGAAGCCGGCTGCCAGCAGTGTCACGCTCGCGATCGTGTAACACAGGGAGCGGAGGTATTGAATCTCGGTCGCGACCTGTTTGCACAGCGCGGCTGTATGGGCTGCCATCGCTACGAAGGTTTTGATCGCGAATCAGATTCGCTGGCCGCAACGCGCCAGCAGATCGGGCAACTCCAGGACCAGATCACCGCGAACGAGAAGCAGATCCTCACAGATACGAAGGCCACGGAATCAGAGAAAACGACTGAGGATGAAGTCAAAAAACTCCTGGCCCATGCCGAGAGTCTTCGTGTAACTAACAGTCTCCTGGCGGCTCGTATCGACCAGATGAAACTGCAGGAGCGTTATCTGTTGCAGGATGTGAAGAAGGTTGGACCAAACCTCAAGGATGTTCGAGTCAAGTTACGCAAAGAATGGGTGCCGGTTTGGTTGCATAATCCGCAGGCGTTTCGACCCGACACGAAGATGCCGGTCTTCTGGCGTTTCGGCACCATGCCGGAGGGCACGCCCGGCGCCCATATGCGCGATAAGGATGGCGAGGATCAGATCCAGGCGATTGCTGCTTATCTCTGGCAGGAGAGTTTCGATTCCAAACTTCCGACGCAGCAGCAAGGCAACGCTCAACACGGTAAGGAGCTTTTCGAAAATCGCGGTTGTCTGGCATGTCACTCGATTGGCACTGAGG
>DASTVU010000212.1:0-2052 GCA_035758935.1 Pyrinomonadaceae bacterium
AAGTGAACCGAATCAGGCTTGAACCGTGATTTTCGCGCCGCTGCCTGCATAAGCTTCGCTGCGTCAGGCAGATCGAAATCGACCAGCTTTCCGCAGTCGTTACAGATCGCGTGATCGTGACGATCGGTTTCGCGATCGTAGCGGCTGGCGCTGTCTCCAAAATTTATCTCGTAAACCAGGCCTGCATCCTTCAGGTAGCGCAACGAGTTGTAAACGGTTGCGTAGCTGATCCCGGGCAGGCGTCGCCGTGCCGCCTCAAAAATGTCGCTGGCGGTCGGGTGGTCGTCCCGCTCCTGTATGACCTGAAAAACCGCCTCTCTTTGCGGCGTCAGCTTTGGTTTTTGCTTGGCTGTTCTCAAGATAGATTTAGACTAATTCTAAATCAACGGATTGTCAAGCGCACCTCTTTGGAGTGCGCCAAACTTGTTGGCGCTTTTCTACATTTACCAAAGCGGTGACAAGTCACCGCACTCCAAGGAGGTTACGCGTGACGAATAACTGGATGCTTGTCAGCAAAATCGACGATGCGATCGACGTAGCTTTCGAATGGTGGGACCCGAATTCCATGAGCGGTAAGTAACTCCTGCGCCTCGCTTGTGTCGTAGAGTTGCCGGACAAAAAAGTAAGGAACAGCGTGATGCGGCAGACCGGTGATCCGCGGTGACGGTGGCAGCATTAGAAAGAATCGAACCCACTTCGCAGGAGCGGTGATCTTTGACCTGCGACCGTCAATCGAATTGGCAATCGAATTGAACAACTGATTCGTGGTTAGTGGCGAAGGATCAGCCAGTTGCAAAGTCTTGCCAATCGCCCGTTCGTCGAATGCGAGCGCCGCCATCGCATCAACCACAAAATCTACCGGAACCAGATTCAAACTCACTTTGTGGTTGCCGATATTGATTAGCGAGAGCACGCTCGGCCAACGAAGCAGGTAATGAATCAGAAAATAGACTCCGTCGTACTTCCCTGTTTCGCCTGTGTGCGAATCACCACAAACAACCGAAGGACGGTGGATCGTGACCGGCAGATCCCCTTTGGCGGAATCGACTTCCATCTCCGCAAGATACTTCGACTCTTCGTAATAGTTGCGATAACCCGCGTCGTGTCGTAGCTCCGTCTCGAGAATCACTCCCTCGCGTTTCCCGGCTACATAACACGTCGAGACGTGATGAAACTGTTTCAGGTGCGGCAGCGAGCGGGCCAGTTCGACCACGTTGCGTGTGCCACCAACATTGACGCGCAGGGCAACATCCTCGGGAACAGCGAGATCGTAAACTGCGGCGAGATGAAAGACGCGCGTGGCTTCCTGTTGGACCAACTCAAGATCCGGTGCACTCAAAGCAAGCTTCGGTTCTGCTATGTCGCCTTCAACAATCTGAAACTCAGCAATACTTCGACCGGTGAGCGACGCAATACGATCAATCTCTTCGTACGCGCGCGCCGCCAGTGTCGGCTGTACGAGCAGAATGAAATTACACTCTTTCCGCGCGAGACGCTTTAAAAGCCGGTTCGCAATAAAACCCGGAAAGCCTGTTATGAAAAATGTCTCTCTATCCGGCATCGACTACCCTGAGTATAATTCACACCCAAACATATTCGAGGTGAATAACATGAGCCCCCATTTGATGTCTCCACGCCGAACGGCGCTGGCTTTGGTCCTCTTCGTAACTGCGATCCTTTCCATTGCTGCACAGGAAAAGACTCAATGCAACGTCAAAGTCACTTTGCTCCAGGTTAACGACGTCTATCAGTTTGCTCCCGTGGACCAAGGTAAGAGCGGCGGGCTAGGCCGCGTACTGACACTGACAAAATCGATCCGGCAGCAAAATCCCAACACGTTGTTCATGATGGCCGGGGATACGATTTCGCCGTCAGTCGAATCGATCACTTACAAGGGTGCACAGATGATCGAAGCATGGAACGCGATCGGTCTCGATTATGCGACGTTTGGAAACCACGAATTCGACTTTGGACCAGACGTGTTGCAGGACAGGATCAAGGAGTCGAAGTTCTCATGGATCGCGGCGAATGTGATCGACACGCGCACGGGCC
>DASTVU010000213.1:0-8576 GCA_035758935.1 Pyrinomonadaceae bacterium
CCGCCCTCGAAAGCGAAGCGCAGGCTCAAGCGATCTGCATGCAACACCCGGATTACCGTGAGGCATACGAAGCGTTTGTAGCTAAGCGTGAAGCAAAGTTTAAGTGAGGAGCGCTTTGTGCTTTGTGCTTGGTACTTTGTACTTTGTACTTTGTACTTTGTGCTTGGTACTTCGGTGCTTTGTACTTTGTCGATAATCCAGGGAGTCCAAAAACAAAGCACTAAGTACAAAGTACAAAGTTCAAAGTTCAAAGTTCAAAACACAACACAAATGGATCGCCTAATCTCCGAACTCCCCTTCTTCACTCCCGAACACCACAACCTCGTGCAGAGTGTGACGCAGTTTGTGGCACAGGAGATTGAGCCACGAGCTGCAGACGAAGAAGATGTTGAAGGTCTGGCCAGAGACTTCGTCCAGTTGCTGGCGCAAGCCGGTATCTTGAATTACGCAGTTGCCGAGTCGAAGCTCGATGTTCGCTCTCTTTGTTTGATCCGCGAAGCGCTGGCCTATTCTTCGTCACTCGCCGACCTCGCTTTCGTCATGCAAGGTCTCGGAACCTATGCAATTGCTCGCGCAGCACCCGATCACGTCCGCGACTTCTGGCTCACGCGTGCGACAAATGGAAAAGCAATCGCCGCCTTCGCACTCACCGAACCCAACGCCGGTTCTGACGTCTCGGCGATTCAAACGACTGCACGCCGTGACGGCGAAACGTATGTTATAGACGGCCGCAAGCGTTTTATTTCCAACGCCGGCATCGCAGATTTTTACACCGTGTTCGCCAAAACAGGAACACGTGAAGATGGCCGGCCCGTGCTTTCTGCTTTTGTAGTCGGCTCGAAGATGCAGGGATTTCGCGTCGTCGAACGCACTTCGATGATAGCGCCGCACCCGATCGGAGAAATTGCCTTCGATGCGTGTCGCGTGCCTGCCGAAGATATGGTTGGAAACGAAGGTGACGGCTTCAAACTGGCAATGGAAACCCTCGACACGTTTCGCGCCAGCGTTGGAGCGGCAGCCTGCGGCATGGCGCGTCGCGCTCTCGATCACTCGGTTCGCTATGCGTCCGGTCGCAAACAATTTGGACGTCTACTCGCCGAGCATCAACTGGTCCAGGCCAAACTCGCCGACATGATTACGGAACTCGACGCTGCGCGACTCCTCGTCTATCGCGCCGCCTACGCGCGTGATACCACGAGCGACAGAGTGACTCGCGAGGCAAGTGAAGCAAAATTATTCGCCACGGAAGCTGCCGGAAGAATCATCGACAGCGCCGTTCAAATTCACGGCGGCGCCGGCCTCGTGAGCGGCACAGTTGTCGAGCGTCTCTATCGCGACGTCCGCGCCCTGCGCATCTACGAAGGCACCTCCGAAATCCAAAAGCTCGTCATCGCCGGTCAACTGATGAAGGAACAAGAATGAAGCCGCTTTCGCCAGATACATCTGTGGATGCTCAGCGCAAACACTTCGAATTAATGCGCGGGTTATCACCTGAGCAAAGACTTTCGATGGCGTTTGCACTCACTAACGCTACTCGCCGGCTAGTCCTGGCTGATTTACAGCACCGATATCCTCAAGCAGATCCCGAAGAACTCAGACGCAGGTTTATTGCCCGGGTATTGCCTCGGCAGGACGTGATTCGTGCCTACGGTTTCGATCCTAAAGCGGAGGGTTTTGAGGAGTTCGACAGAGAGAGCTTGCGCGGAAGTTATAGAAAACTAGGTGACGATGGTTTGACCTAAGAGTCGGAAGTGTGTTTAGACAGGGTCAGTATCAACCTTGAGTGGCAAGTGAGTAACGGATCAGGTTTATGAAACATTGGCTTGCCTCAAAAGTCCGAATTGAGTCTGCGCAGCGCCGAAGGCGCGGAATATGATAGCCAGGGGCAAGAGCTGAGCGGAGCGAAGCGCGTCGCCCCTGGTTACAAAGAATCAATAGACCATCGAGCACTGAAAGTGCGAAATTATCATCGCCATTTATCTCGCTCTTTCAGAGCTTCACGGTCCACTATGGTTATTCCAGGGGCGACGCGCTTCGCTCCGCTCAGCTCTTGCCCCTGGCTATCATATTCCGCGCCTTTGGCGCTGGGCGCAGCCCTGAATGCCGACTTTTCAGGCAAAGACAGTTTACGATGAAGATCAACATAATTGGTGGCGGGCCGGCGGGGTTGTATTTCGCGATACTGATGAAGAAGGCCAAGCCTTCGCATCAGATCAGGATCTATGAGCGCAATGGTCCGGACGATACTTTTGGTTGGGGAGTTGTTTTCTCCGGAAAGACCCTCGCTAATCTGCGGGCGGCGGATGAAGTCTCACATGCTGAGATAACGAAAGAATTTGAAGCGTGGGACAACGTTGATGTCGTTCATCGTGATGCAAAGGTGTCGATTCATGGCAACAGCTTTTCCGGAATTGCACGACTTCAGTTGCTCAAGGTTCTGCAACGACGGGCCGAACAACTGGGTGTGGAGATCGAGTTTCACAGTGAGATTCAGGATGTCGAATCACTCCGGCAGGAATGTGATCTATTGCTCGCCGCGGATGGCGTGAACAGCACGGTTCGATTGCGTTACGCAGAACGATTCGAGCCGGAACTCGACGTTCGTGCTAATCGCTACATCTGGTACGGCACGGGCCAACTTTTTCACGGATTAACGCTGACTTTTCGCGAGAATAACGCCGGCGTCTTTGCGGCACACTCATACAAGTTCAATCGAACTACCAGCACGTTTATCGTCGAATGCGATCCGCAGACGTGGGACAACGCCGGGTTCGAGCGAATGACCAGCGACGAGACTCTGGACTACCTTGGCGAGGTTTTTGCGAAGGACCTCGACGGTCACAAGCTGCTTTCGAACAATTCGAAGTGGATCAACTTTTTGCTGGTTAAGAACCGGAACTGGTTTTTCGAGAACGTAGTGCTCATCGGAGATGCGCTGCATACAGCACACTTCTCGATCGGTTCGGGGACGAAGCTGGCAATGGAAGATGCGATCGCTCTCGCCGAATCATTTCAGCAAACAGACGCATTAACACACTTCACTCAAACACGCCGGCCAGTAATCGAAGACTACCAGTCAGCGGCGTTTGAAAGCATGCGCTGGTTCGAGAACGCAGCGTCGTACATGCATCTGAGTCCGATGGAGCTTGCGTTCGTATTGATGACTCGCAGCGGGCGTGTCACTTACGAGGATCTAAAACGTCGTGCCCCTGACTTCATAAACCAATACGAGCAATCCGTAAAAAATCCGCGTTAATCCGTGGCCACCCAACGCGGAGGCTCCAGGCGGCGACGTCCATCATCAACCGTCGCAATTCCCTCTTCGTCGAGATCCATACGATCCCACAACTTGCACGTCACTGGCCGGTGCGCCTGGTCAAGTGCTTCGCAATAGTTCGTGTACGTACAACGTCGCACCTCATCGCCTCGACCGAGTTTCACCTTTAGAAACCAATCCGGATCCGCAAGCGCCTGCCGCGCCATGCCAATAATATCAGCATGCCCCGACCGTAAAATTTCTTCTGCTTGATCGAACGTCGAGATTCCTCCGGTCGCAACAATCGGTGGCGCAAACCCGGCATCGTTCGCTGCCTTTTTGATTGCCGCAACAAGCGGAACACTTCGTCCAAATGGACCAGTTGCATCCGAAAGCACCGTCGGCATGCATTCATATCCGCTTTGACCGGTGTAGGGATAAACAGCCTGGCCCACCTTCGGCTCCTGCGCGTCTTCAAACTTGCCGCCCTTGGAAAGCGACAAGAAATCAAAGCCGGCAGCAGCAAACTCCTTCGCATAATAGATTGCGTCTTCGACTCGACTTCCGCCGGCAATAACTTCATCGGCCAGGAACCGCACACCAACGACGTAATCATCTCCGACGCGATTTCGCACTTCACGATAAACTTCGAGCGGCAGACGCACGCGATTCGCGGGCGATCCGCCATAACCATCCGTACGATCGTTCTGTGCGCTCAAAAACCCTGCCATCGTGTAAGCGTGCGCGTAGTGAAGCTCAACTCCATCGAAGCCGGCCTCGCGTGCTCGCAACGCGGCCGCCGCAAAGATCCCGGGCAGTTCCTGCGGTAACTCGCGAATGTGCTGCAAGTGCGTGTCGGTAACGCGCTCACGATATCCGAAGCGGAGCGCCTCCAGTTCACGCGGCCGGAGCACGAATTCAACAATTTCGTCGCCGGCATTCTGCAAATAGTTGCGAACCTCTGCATCTGATTCGGTGATCCAATCCGTATGTTCAGTCGCTTCTGACAATGCGCGACGATGATGATCGTCAACTACCAGAAAGCGTTGAAAATACTTTGTCTTCTCGGGACGACGCTTAACTGAGAGGAAGTCGATGATCTGAATAAAGAGCAGCGTCTGCCCGTCACTTGCTTCACGCACGACATCCACGAGCTTTCGCAATCCGGGAATGAATCGATCATCGCCGATCCGCAATAATGGACCGCTCGGAATGTCGCGCACGCCAGTGGCCTCAACCACGAGCACTCCCGGCCGTCCCTCGGCAAAACGCTGGTACCAGTCGAGGTTTTGCTGCGTGACGAACCCGTCTTCAGTCGCGCGCCAGGGCACCATCGCCGGAACCCATGTCCGGCTTCGTGCTTCAAGTTTTCCAATGGCTACGGGACTAAACAGCCGAGAGCGTTCGGCCTCTTGCGCCGTGGGCCAAACAGTCTCGAGTATTGCGTGTTTGATTGGATTTTTAAATTTCCACATCTTGGCCTTTCATAGATAGGTCACAGATTACACGGATATCTGATAAATTAGCCAAAGCAGGAGGTCGATGCTTGACTGACGATTTACTAAAGTGGCGCAGCGAGTTTCCCATTCTCGATAAGGCGGTTTATCTGATCTCGCACAGTTTGGGAGCGATGCCCCGAGCAACATACGAACGGCTCCAGGAGTACGCTGACATCTGGGCAAGCCGCGGCGTACGTGCGTGGGCGGAAGGTTGGTGGGACATGCCCGTCACCGTGGGCGACGAAGTCGCACGGATCATCGGCGCGGATCCCGGCACGGTGGTGATGCATCAGAACGTCTCCATCTGCCAATCGCTCATTCTCTCCTGTTTTAAACCCACGCCACAGCGAAACAAAATTGTCTACTCCGAACTTAACTTTCCGTCGGTGATGTACGTCTACGAGGCTCACGCACGTGACGGCAGTCTCAAGATCGAGGTAGTTAAATCTGACGACGGCATGACCGTTCCACTCGAGCGACTGCTCGCCGCGATAGACGAAACTACTCTGCTCGTTCCCTTCTCTCATGTGCTTTTTAAGAGCGCATTTCTTCAGAATGCAAAGGCAATTATCGACAGAGCACATGAAGTCGGCGCGATGGTCGTGCTCGACACTTATCAGTCCGCAGGCACGGTGCCGTTCAGTGTGAAAGAGTTGAATGCGGATTTTGCCACAGGCGGATCGGTGAAATGGCTTTGCGGTGGACCAGGCGCGGGTTATCTCTATGTCAGACCGGATCTACAAACCAAACTGGAGCCAAAGACCACGGGCTGGATGGCCCATGAAAGTCCTTTTGCTTTTGACACGGAGCTCCATTACGCGCCAAACATCACAAGGTTCCTGCACGGCTCGCCTGCGATTCCGGCGCTCTACGCAGCGCAATCGGGTTATCGCATCATCAATGAGATCGGCGTAGAGAGAATCCGCGAGAAGAGCATGCGGCAAACGGAGTATCTGATAAATCTCGCAGAAGAAGCGGGCTTTACGGTTACGAGTCCAAAGGACGTCACTCAGCGCGGAGGTACGATCACGATTGCGCACGAGCACGCGGGAGCCGTCACAAAGGAACTAATTCGCCGTGAGTTTATTGTCGATTACCGGCCTGGCGCGGGCATTCGCATCTCGCCACACTTCTACACGACTGACGATGAGTTGGAGCTCGTGATTAAAGAGCTGAAGAAGATCGGCGACACTGAGAGTTATCTCGAACACGAAGCAGCGGGGGCAGCGTTCTAAATAATGAGCTTTGTCCTTTGTGCTTTGTACTTAGCTCTTATTGGGTAGCTTGAAGATCCAAACAAAGAACAAAGTTCAAAGAACCAAACACCAGAAATAAATGCCCAACAACTACGGCGACAATCCGCCTCTCTCATACAACAAATATCTTCGTGTTCAGGATCTGATCAATCTTCAGGACTGCCTTTCGTCTCCCGCTCATCACGATGAACTATTGTTCATAACAGTTCATCAGGCGTACGAACTGTGGTTCAAACAGATCCTGCACGAGATCGACGCGGCTATACAGTTTCTCGAAGAAGATCGCGTGCCGGCCGCTACACGTGCGCTGGAACGCATCGTCGATATCGAAAAGCTGCTCGTGAACCAGATTCACATTCTCGAAAGCATGACGCCGATCAGCTTTCTCGCGTTTCGCGATCAACTAAATCCTGCCAGCGGTTTTCAGTCGATGCAGTTTCGTGAGATCGAATTCTCTTCAGGGTTGAAAGACAAAAGTATTCTGCGTGAATTCGAGAGTGACCAGTTTGCTCACGAGCGTCTCCAGGGGCGCATGGCGCGTCCGTCGTTGGCAGAGAGTTTTTATCGTGTGTTGCAACGTCGTGGCCTGCAAGCGCCGCTGAGCACCTCGGACGCAGACCAGGCGCAACAGAAAAAGGATTATGAGCAGCGCACGCGGGCCGTGCTCGAAGTTGTGACTCACTTCGAAGATCGATACGAAGAGTTTCAGCTCGCCGAAGCACTGCTCGAACACGATGAATACTTCGCGCTCTGGCGTTCGCATCACATCAAAATGGTCGAGCGCATGGTCGGAGCGAAGCGCGGCACTGGCGGCTCCGAGGGGATCGGCTATCTTAAAACCACTCTCGACAAGAAATTCTTCCCTGAACTTTGGGAAGCACGAACGTATCTCGACGTTGGTCACGGTGAGGGCGGTTGTCCGTTTGCACACTAATTGAAATGGGCGCCTCCTTGGAGTGCGCCAACTTGTTGGCGCTTTGGAACAAGGCTCAGGAAGACATACCAAAGCGGTACCAAGGTACCGCACTCCAAGGAGGCGCCCGGAACAAAGGTTAATGGAGAAAGACAGACGATCGGCTCCGCGCGTGAGAGTGAAATTGCCGGCTCGCTGGGAAGGCGTGCTCTCGCGCGAAAACGCCACTGTTACCGATCTCAGCCGCAACGGGTGCTTTGTGCTCACCGGTGGCAAGGTGGAAGTGAAAGAACTCGTCTCGCTGGAGATTCAACTCCCCGATCAGCCGGCCGTCCACTTCTGGGCTGAGGTCGTTGACGCAGCATCGGAGATTGGTTTTGCGTTGAAGTTCAATTCGAGCAGTCCGGAAGACGAAGCCGCATTGGCGAAGTATTTGGAGAGTTTGTTTCAATCACAGAGTCAAAGTAAGACGTAACGGACGCTGTCCCTAATCACGTGCAAAATCCCTTCCCCGAACGCTTCAACATGGCCGACTACTTCCTCTACCACAATCTCGAGGAAGGTCGGGAGAATAAAGTCTGTCTGTTCTTCGAAGAGCAACAGTGGACCTACGGAGAAGTCGCACAACTCTCAAACCGAACCGGAAACGCACTCCGTGAGTTCGGTGCGCACATTGAAGACCGCGTTTTGATGGTCCTGCCGGACTGTCCTGAGTTCGTTTGGACGTGGTTTGGGGCTGCGCGCATCGGATCTGTGATAACGATGGTCAATCCGCTGCTTCCCGCTGCGGATTACGAGTATTACCTCGACTACACACGAGCAAAGGTCGCGATTGTTCATCACTCGGTGCTGAATACCTTTGCCGAAGCGGCTGCAAGTGCGCGCTACTTGCGAAGCGTGTTGGTTGTTGGTGACGCGAAGCTGCCTGAGGGTACAAACATCAAATGGGCTTCATTCGAGGAAACAGTAAACGGCTCGTTGGAAGAATGTTCACCGGCCGACACGCGCCGTGACGACATCGCGATCTGGTTGTTCACTTCCGGTTCGACAGGCCATCCAAAAGGCGCGGTCCATCTTCAGCACGATCTACCTTACAACACCGAAGTGTTTGCCAAAGCCACGATGGGAGTGAGGGCTGACGATCTTACCGTGTCAGTTCCAAAGCTTTTTTTCGGATATGCGACGGGCACTAATCTGCTTTTCCCGTTTGCCGTCGGTGGAGCAACCGCATTGTTTGCTGAACGGTCCACGGCGGAAAAAATGTTTGAAGTTATCAAGCGCTATAAGCCGACGATCCTGACTACCGTACCGACGATGATCAATTCGATGCTGAACGTGCCTGGCGCTTCGGCAGACGATCTTTCAAGTCTTCGTTTTTGTTACTCCGCGGGTGAAGCACTACCGAAAGAACTTTACGAACGTTGGATGAATGTCTTTGGCATCGACATCTGCGACGGCATCGGCTCCGCAGAGATGTTTCACATCTACATCACTAACAGGCCCGGTGACATAAAGCCGGGGAGTCTTGGCCGCATCGTGGATGGCTACGAGGCAAAGGTTGTCGATGCCGGCGGGAAAGAAGTCGCGACTGGTGAGATGGGAACGTTGAAGGTCAAAGGCGACTCAGCGGCACTCTGCTACTGGAACGCTCA
>DASTVU010000214.1:0-3416 GCA_035758935.1 Pyrinomonadaceae bacterium
GCCGCCGTTGACCGGCAGTGTGTAGACGATCGATGCATTGCCGTCGTCCTTACTGTGATGACTGATGGCGAGCATCTTGCCGTCGAATGAAAGAACGTGGTCGTTGTTGTTATTGACGGCAAATCCGGTGTCGATGACCGCTGGTGTTTTCTTCGCGAGATCGAAACGATACAAACGACCGTTGTGGTTATAGATTAAAGCCTTGCCATCGTTGGTCCAGTTCGGTGCCTGAAACGAATCAGTCGCGGTATGAATAATCTTTCGTTTGCCGGTAGCGACGTCCATCACTTCGAGATTACTGCCGATGTAATCGCGGTAAGGAACAAAGTCGTCCTTCGCGGGAATTGTGATGCGAACGTTATTGAATACGGCCCGTTCGGTTACATCCTTGTTATGCGAACAGACAAATAGCCCGACATAGACTTCATCGCCAAGATTGAGCGACACTTCGTCTGTCGTAAACACGTCGCCGAAGCGTGCGACAGACATTCTGTAGGTGTTGCCTTTACGTTCGAGTTGTAGAACATCAGCCGCTTTGACGGTGGAGACGATTTCCTCGGTAGCGGCGCCTTTTGTTCTGCGAAACTGCAACGATGTAAGCCCGTCGCCATGGAGAACGGCGGAGCCGTGTGGCGAGTCATCGGCGAGGCTGGAGCGCACCATCCATCCGATTTTTCTGTGCGGTTCGACTCCTTTGCCGGCAAAACCTGCATTGGTGGTGAGGATAAAATTGCCTTTCAACCGTCGCCAGACGAAATGAAATTCATCGCGGTTGGCCCAAATATTCGCGCCCGCGCCTTCGATTGAGTATTCGTCGTTATTGGCATCATAGGTCGCGTGACCTGCGCGAAGGGGATTGCCGACATCGCTTTGATCTGCGAACGTACCGACTGAAGTCTGCTGAAAAAGTATCGGCGCAACTATAATTAAGAACATGATCAGCTTTTTCATGGTTGTGCATCATGCAAAATCATGTAAATCCTGTCTATACAATTTGACAGGAATGCATGATTTTCCGGATTAATAAGATGGAGATGGCTAACAGATGACAGACAGCAAACTCGGAATTGGCTTCATCGGCAGCGGATTCGTCGCGAAGTTTCATCTTGAAGCCTGGCGTGGGGTTCGTGATGCGGACGTTCTTGGTGTGTACAGCCCAAACATAGCACACGCTGAGGCGACAGCCGCGAGGGCTCGCGAGCTTCGTGTCGGTAACGCGCGGGCTTTCAAATCGATTGAGGAGATGGTTGCTGCTCCAGAGATCGATTGCGTTTGGCTGTGTGGTCCAAACCATCAACGCGTGCAGAACATGCAGGCAATCTGCGATGCGATTAAATCCGGAAAAGGAAAATTGATCGGAGTTGCATGTGAGAAACCGCTGGCTCGTAACGTGGCCGAGGCGCGACAAATGGTCCAACTCGTCGAGCAATCGGGATTGCTGCACGGCTACCTTGAAGATCAGATATTCGCGCCGAGCGTAACCCGTGGCAGAGACATCATGTGGAGCCGAGCAGCAGCCCTGACCGGTCGCCCGTATTTGGCACGCGCCGCCGAAGAACACAGTGGTCCACATTCGCCATGGTTTTGGCAGGGCGAACTACAGGGCGGTGGCGTTCTGAACGACATGATGTGTCACAGCATTGAAGTGGGCCGTTTTATGCTGACCAAACCTGGCGCACCGCGTTCGAGTATTCGGCCCGTAAAGGTGTCGGCACAGATTGCGAGTTTGAAATGGTCGCGACCGGACTACGTCGAGATTCTCAAGAACAACATGGGTGCTGAAGTCGATTACAAGACTAAGCCCTCCGAGGATTTTGCACGCGCCACGATCAACTACGTTGACGAAAGCAACAATCCACTCATCGTCGAAGTAACAACTTCGTGGAGCTACGTCGGTGCGGGTCTGCGGTTGAGTCTCGAAGTACTTGGTCCGGAATACTCACTGACGATGAACTCTCTCGATAGTGGCTTGAAGTTATTCCTGAGTCGTGAGGTGAAGGGCGATGCCGGTGAAGACCTGGTTGAGAAACAGAATGCCGAACAGGGCTTGATGCCAGTGTTGGGGAACGAAGCCGCGGAATATGGTTACGAATCGCAGGATCGTTACTTTGTTCAGTGTTTTCTCGATGGTAACCCGCCAGAAGAAAGTTTTTACGACGGTCTGGAGATCACTGAACTACTGATGACGTCTTACATGAGCGCTGAGCAGGAGCGCACGATCCAGTTCAAACCTGAAGGACTTGATACCTACGTGCCGCTAGTTGCGCAAGGATTATGGAAGGGATGACGGGTTAACGGCTCAGCTCGACTTCCGCTGCGATATGTCCAAAGCTGGCCCACTGATTTCCGAGAATTATCTGCCGGAAAACTTTCTCGGCTTCATCCCGTTGACCGTTGTAAAGAAACCAGTTGCCGAGTCCGTAACCGATTGATGCTTTACTAAGCGCACTGGCCTCGCCGCTAATCTCCTTTAACAGTTCCTCCGAACTTGTTGTGCCCTGGTACAGGCGAATCAGTTTGTAGTAGTCCGCATTCTCGATGACATCCAAGTCTGGTTTGATCAAGGCGACGGCCTTCGTCGCGTCTTTTTTGCGGCCCAGGCGTCGTAACGTCATGTAGAGCCAATGCGTGGTTGCGACCAGCATGTCTGGGTTTTTGGAAACCTTATCGGCAGCGCGGTATGCCTTTAACGCAGACTTGAAGTCTCCTTTTAAGTAATGAGCCAGCCCGAGGTGATACCAAATGTTTGATTGCAAGGTGCTTGTCGGAATGTTACGCGCATTGGGTAATCCATCAGGTTCCACCTGATCGGGTTTGCCTTTGGTGAGTTTTGCGGCGCGATTCAGATCTGCAATCGCCAGATCAAAACATCGCAACGTGATGAAGCGATGACCGCGGTGACGGAGGAATCGCGCGTCATCGGGAAACTTTTCCGCCCCTTGCGTGAAGACCTGGATTGCGTCTTTGTAATGACCGAGGTAAGCGATGCGCCTGCCGAGCCAGATCAGATTGTCGGCGCTCGGATCTGTCTCAGCGTTTTTGCGTGCCTCGGCAAGCTTTGCTTCAAAGTCGCGCCGAGTTTCTCGCGTGAGTGGCGGCTTTATCTCTTGGGCCCGTTGCAGACACGTTTGCGCGAATGCTGATGAGCACCAGAAACAGAAGGCCAGGCTAAGAATAAGTCGAGTCATACTCGAAATGTCCAAGTGTCGTATTATAGCGAAAGCTGACGCCTCCTGGGTGAGATGACTCTCTCCAAGGAGGCGTCAGAAGTTGTCCCGTCTTAAAACGAAAACTTAATTCCAAACTCTGCTGACAAACTGTGGGGCACTGTAAC
This sequence comes from Pyrinomonadaceae bacterium, assembly GCA_035758935.1. Taxonomy (GTDB): domain Bacteria; phylum Acidobacteriota; class Blastocatellia; order Pyrinomonadales; family Pyrinomonadaceae; genus PSRF01. Next base: position 3,335 of record DASTVU010000214.1, read on the forward strand.
TCCGCTTGGAGTAATGAAGTTGCTCGGTGTCCCAAAGCTGTCAACGAATTTTTGGATTGAGATGCGAAAAAATGGTCAGATC
>DASTVU010000215.1:0-7153 GCA_035758935.1 Pyrinomonadaceae bacterium
TCACATTTCTCGCCCTCGCCCGTTGATTGCACAACCTGTACCAGCTGTTTTTAGTAAGTTTTTTGGAATGTTGAGGCTGAGGTTGCGCGGTATTTCGCAACCAGACAGAAATTTCCCGCACGTCAGTCGTGCAAACGCAAAGAGCGCCAAGGGCGCGGAATATGAAAGCCAGGGGCAAGTGCGACGCGAAGCGGCGCACGTCGCCCCTGGTTAACCACCCAAGAGCGGAGCCGAGGCCTGAAGGGCCGAAATGAACGCCGCCGTATTACGCCCTTTCAGGGCTAGATCTGAATTCTTGATTTCGTTAACAGGGGCGACGCTCTCTGCTTCGCTTCGCACTTGCCCCTGGCTTTCATATCTCGCGCCTTGGGCGCTCAGGCGAGGTCGTTTGGTTGAGGGATTAACTCTGCACCACTGCTGCCAGCGTTTTCAGTAATTTTTCCGCAGTGTAGGGTTTGTTGAGGAAGACTGAGACACCTTCCAGCACGCCTTCACCGGCGCGTTGGCCGATTCCCAGGCCACTGGCTGCGATTATTTTCACTTTCGGATTCATTCGCTGCAGCGCCCGGATCGTCGCGGGTCCATCCATGAAAGGCATAACCATATCTGTAAGCACGACCGCAATCTCGTTCTTCTTGTCTGCATAAAGCGCTAACGCTTCAGTGCCATCGCTCGCAGTCAGGACGGTGTAACCAAAAGTTTCAAGCGTGGCGCGCGTGATTTCGCGAATCGACTCTTCGTCGTCAACTACCAGAATCAACTCTCCATGGCCAAGCGGAAGATCTGTTCGCGCAGCGGCGGCATCGACGGCTCCAGGCATTGCGAGCGCAGGAAGGTACACAGCAAACTGGCTCCCTTTGTGCAACTCGCTGTACACGTTGATAAAGCCTCCGTGGCTCTTCACAATCGTCATTGCGGTTGAGAGACCCAGACCTGTACCCTTCGTCATCTCTTTGGTCGTGAAGAATGGTTCGAAGATTCGACTTTGAATGTCCGGGGACATGCCCGGGCCTGTATCGGCGACGTTGATCACAACAAAGCGTCCGGCCTTAGCCTCGATGTGCATGCGCGCATAGTTCTCGTCTACAGAAACATTCTCAGCTCTGATTGAGATCGATCCACCTTCCGGCATCGCATCGCGCGCATTCACACAAAGATTCATCAGCACCTGGTGCATTTGCGTTGCGTCCGCGGAAATCATCCAAAGGTCGTTTGGCACGTGGAAGTTGATCTCGATCGACTTCGGCAAAGTCTCGCGCAAGATCTTGACGATCTCTTTTATGAGATGCTTCGGCTGCAATGCCAGGCGCTCGCCTTCCACGCCCCTGGCGAAAGACAACACCTGCCGCACCATGTTTCCGCCGCGCTCAGCGTTGGCGCGCAAAACGTCCAACCACTTCTTGCTGCTTTCGTCCGTCGTTTTTAATTGCAGCATGTCGATGGCCATCAGAATCGGGGAAAGAACATTGTTCAGATCGTGAGCAATACCGCCGGCAAGTGTGCCAATGGATTCCATTCTTTGCGCTCGAAGAAACTGTGATTCCATCCGTCTCTTCTCAGTGACGTCAGTGTTGATGACGAGAATCGATTTGGGCCGGCCCTGCTCATCCCGAACCAACGTCCAACGGCTCTCGACAACTATCTCAACGCCATCACGCTGCGTCTGACGCACTTCGCCCTTCCATTCTCCGTTTTGGATGATTGCCTGGCGAGCAACATCAAGTTGTCTGGGACGATCTTTAAATAGAAGCTCTTCGGCGTTTTTGCCGATCACTTCTTCGGCCGTCCAGCCGTAGATTTTTTCAGCGCCCTTGTTCCAGAACATAATGTTCTGATCAAGATCGCGTACGAGAATGGCATCCTGCGCCTGGTCCAACAGCTCCGCCTGCTCACGAATTTGTTCTTCAGCGCGTTTGCGCTCGGTGATGTCGCTACGAATCGCGACGTATTGGTAAGGTTTTCCTTCGGCATTTAGGAACGGAACGATCGTGGTGTCGACCCAATAGAGGCTGCCGTCTTTGGCCCGATTCCTGAGCTCGCCGCGCCAGACTTTACCGCTCGCGATTGTGGTCCATAGATTTCTGATAAATTCTTTCGGATGGTAGCCCGAGTTGATGATGCGGTGGTCCTGGCCCAGTAATTCTTCACGCGAATATTTCGAGATCTCGCAGAACTTCTGATTGACGTAGTTAATGATCCCGCGCTGATCGGTGATCGCAACGATAGCCGATTCATCAAGCGCAAACCTGATATCGGCAAGCTCCTTCTCCGAACGTAGCAGCGCTTCTTCGGGATTCAGTTTGCTTTCAACCGAGTTGGGCATCTTCTAACTTCTTAAGACGATATCTGAGTTGATCGCGGGAAATTCCGAGAAGTTCCGCGGCGCGCGTTTGATTGCCACCACTTCGCTCGATGGCTTGTCGAACAAAGGAGAGTTCGGCTTCATCGAGTGAAATGCCTTGCTGGGGCAGAACAAAGAGCTTCGACGTTTCAGTCGCACCGGATGACGATTGTTCAAGTCGTGGAGACATTAACAGACTACCCGGCAAATACTCGGTCGTGATTTGGTCCGAATCTTCAAGAATAAGAGCACGTTCGATCACGTTGCGCAGTTCGCGAACATTGCCCGGCCAATCGTACTTTCGGAAAACTGTCGTTGCTTCGGGTGATAGGCCAGTGATTTTACGGCGGCGGAGCTTTGATCCAATCGCGTCAATGTAGTGTTGAGACAACAGCAGAACGTCGTCACCTCTTTCGCGAAGCGGTGGAATGTCGATCTGAATGATCGACAGACGGTAATAGAGGTCCAGACGAAATCGTCCTGCCTCGCTCTCGGATTTTAGATCGCGATTCGAAGCTGCCAGCACCCGTACATCAAGCGGAATGTCTTTTAACCCGCCGACGCGACGAAACGCTCCTTCCTCCAACACACGCAGCAGTTTTGCCTGCAGCGAGAGTTCGAGTTCACCAATCTCATCAAGCAAGAGCGTTCCACCCTCGGCTTGCTCGAATAAACCTTCCTTGCGTGCTTTCGCATCGGTGAACGCGCCCTTCTCGTAACCAAACAGTTCCGACTCTATTAGCGTCGCCGGAAGCGCCGCGCAATTGACTGCAACGAACGGGCCTTCAGCTCGTTGCGAGCCATAATGGATCGCCTTTGCAACCAGATCTTTTCCCGTGCCTGATTCGCCTTGAAGTAGAACTGACGAGACTTCGCTTTCCGCAACCTTGGCTGCGAGTCCCAACATTTTCTTCATCGCTGGCGACTCGCCGACGATTTGTTTGAAGTTAAACTCACGCGCCCGTTCCTTTCTGACTTGCGCTACTTCCCTGCGCAAATGGCGAGTTTCGATCGCGTTTCGGATTGTGATGCGGAGTTCTTCAAGATTGATTGGCTTAGCGATGAAATCGTATGCGCCGCCGCGTAGTGCCGAGATCGTGTTATCGATCTGAACGTTACCCGTAATCATGATCACGATCGCTTCAGGATGATCGTGTTTGATTTCGCGCAGTACATCGAGGCCGGATCCGTCAGGAAGATCTATGTCGAGTAAAACCGCAGCGGGCAGATCCGCTTTGTAGTGCCTGACAGCTTCGGTAACAGTGCCTGCTTCGATTGGCGTGAAACCCCAACTCAGCAAAGCTTCGCGAAGCGTCCAACGAATCGCCTCGTCATCGTCGACAACCAGTATTTGCTCGCTTTTGTTCTTTTGAGACATTACACAGCTTATTTAACACAATCTGTGTAGTCTGTGGATAGCGTTGAAACGCTCCGGCGGTAATATGCGTAATAGCCCGTCAAGGAGGTTCAAACCATGTTCTGTCCATCCTGCGGAGCGGCTCTGGCTTCGAAAATGAAGTTCTGCAACCGTTGCGGTTCGAATTTGGCCGTCAAAGATCTGGCCGCGAAAGATCAGGTCGAACTGGTCAAGATCTTCGAGAAACGCATGGACAGTGAGATGGAGGGGCTGTTCTGGATTACCGTCATGGGAATGGCGGCGATCTTTGGTGGTTCTGCGCTGCTGAAAAAACTCCAACTCAGCGAGTGGATAATAGTTGGTTACATGATCGTCAGTGCAGTTGCCGTCCTAAGTTATTTCGGACTCGGAGTCTGGCAAGTGCGAAGGTTGGCCCGGCGAGGTGAAGAAGTAACCAGCCCAACTCTCGTTCTCGAGCAGGAACCCTCCGAAACTCGCGAGCTCAATCCAGCACAGCCATGGGAAACTGCCAGCGTCACGGAAAACACCACGCGAACTCTCGAACCCGTTTCACGTGCGAACGATCATTAAGATTGTTCTTGACGGAGATCTACCTCAAAAGTCGTTGTTGGATGATGTCAGTACCGTAACGCGGTAGCGTCGGGTAGACGTCAGGCATCAATAAGCGGAGGGAATATTGCGTTTTCCGAGATTCACCCGACGCTACCGCGTTACGGTATTGACCTCATCCAAGCGCAAATCGTGACCTTTGAGGCAAATTCTCTTGACTGTCTCTTTTCCCGCCATATAAAGTGCCTGCGTCTTCAAACGTGCCAGGGACGGCATACTTCTCCACCCGACTCTGCTTAATCGACAAACCTCAGAGGTGAACATGAGAATACGATTACTGGGCAACATCGTGGTGCTGTGTCTTATCGTGGCTTCTGTTTTTATCGCGCAGACAAAAACCACACAGGCGCAAACGTCACCTTGCGCGGGGGGACAGGAAAGTGGCTTGCCGCTGCCGAGTCGTTTTCTCCCCGGGAAGCTTCCGGAATTTCAAGCACAGCTCAAATCATTTCTTACGAGCGGAAAGTATCGAACCCTGAAATGGTGTGAAGACAAAAAACTCCGCGACACAGGTCCTTTTGTTAACGGCGTCAGCTACGGCGTTCACCCGACTGTCAAAATCTATTATTCGCCTGCCGTCATCAACTGGCTCTTAAAGCGCGACTCGGGCCAGGTAATTCCGGATGGCGCGATGATCATAAAGGAACAGTATACGGCGCCGGCAGCACGGTACCAGCTCGGGCCACCGAAAGGAATAAACGGTTGGACCATCATGATCAAAGACAGTAAAGGTTCAGCTGACGGTTGGTACTGGGCGGAAATGTGGGACGCTCAATGCGTTGACAACAACAATCCTCCATTTGCGGTTCCGTATGCAGGATTCGGACTCTATTGCGTGAGGTGCCATGCTTCGGCGGAGAAAGAGCACACGTTTACCTATTCGAAGAACATCAACGGTTTCCCAGGCGATCCCGATTCATACTTTGTCGATCTGTCGTGGGCATCTACTCCGGTAAGCGGGCACAGCTCGGCACCGGCGCAACCGTGTAGCGAAGCGGCAGAGAGCGATCGTGATGTTCCAACGGCGGGGCATAACACAGATGCGAGCGATGTGCAGGAACAAGCAGTCTTCCGTCAGATGGCCAACCTGAGACCCGCGACGGTCGATCCACAATTCACAGCGTTCTATAAATCGATCGCTCCGGTACCTCTAAATAAAGTGAAGAAATTTCCGGGTGAGACTTACGATCATATTTTCCCGCAGAATATCGGGCCCGCTGATTCGCAGCCTAAACCGTCTCCGAACCCCAACCAGTTTCTTACGTCCGATCAATGCATGGGTTGTCACAGCGCAGGCACGTACGGAAATGTGATGATCTATACCGGCTCGAAGCAAAAAGATGGTTCAACTCCCGTGATGAATGTTTCACCATTCGGGGAGTGGCGCTGGTCGCCGATGGGATTGGCTGGACGCGATCCGGTTTTCTACGCACAACTGGAAAGCGAAATCGAGTTTGTAAAGAGTTTCTTTAAAGACGATCCGGCAAAGGTCGCGGAGAAGATTAAGACCATCAATAATACGTGCTTTAAATGTCATGGCGTGATGGGCAAACGAAGGCTCGACGACGATCACGGTGGTCCAGACAAAGGTAATTTTGAAAGTGATCTCGTCTACGCTACTTACGACTCGAATCCGCCTGCGAACAACAGCCAGGCATATATCTACGGTGGTTTGGCGCGTGATGGCGTGAGCTGCATGGCGTGCCACCGAATCGTTGAGGATAACCCTTCCAAACCCGACCGGGATCCATTTGTTAATTTCCTCAAAACGAAGATTACCGGCAATTTTACGACAGGCAATCCTACGGAATTGTTTGGTCCATTCGAGGATAAAGAGATTGTTACCGACCCGATGAACAATTCTCTCGGCATCAAGCCAAAACATAATGCGTACATCAAAGAGTCTCGGATGTGTGGCAACTGTCACACGATCAACCTTCCTCTGATGGACAATCCAGAAGCGGATCCGAACAAACCGCATCTCGAGCAGGTAACTTATCTCGAGTGGCTCAATAGTGGTTATCAGAACGAGGTTGGGACAAATTCGAAAGCGCAGACCTGCCAGAACTGTCACATGCCCACGAAGTACACGAACTCCGCGGGCACACTCAACATTCCAACGATCCAACAGCCTATCGCATTTGTCGAAGACGATCAGTATCCGCAAACCGGCAATCGGTTACCGGATGAAAAGATTAAGGTTCGCTTCCGCGATAAAGGTTTTGCTCGTCATCAACTGCAGGGACTGAACGTCACGCTTCTCGAAATGTTTCGACAGTACATGTTGCCTTACAAGTCGAACGGAACAAATATTCTCGCCAACGAGATTCTGGGCGTCCGGCAAAACGACTACATGTCCGGCCTCGACGATCTATCCACGGCGATTGATGCTTTCAAGCAACAGGCGCAGAACTCCACTGCCGAAGTCTCAGTGTCGGAGCCTACAATCAGTAATCAGAAACTGATCGCTGATGTGAAGGTCACAAATAAGACGGGTCATCGTTTGCCGAGCGGTGTTGGATTTCGACGTGCGTTCCTGGAGTTTCGCGTAATTGACAACGATACGGGCAAGACTGTTTGGTGTTCGGGCTGTACAAATGAGCTTGGCGTGATCATGAAAGGCAACGGCAGTAGTGAGAGACTGCCGTCAGAACTATTCGACGTCTACACGGATGGCACCAAAGCCGCGACGCTCGATTATCCCACCCCATGTAACAACACGATTCCGCAGCATTACCAGCGACACTTCTTCTGGGACCCGCAGAAGAACACCGGCTCTGCGATCACACGGCAGGACCAGGTCCAGATCTACGAGGAACTAAACC
>DASTVU010000216.1:0-2569 GCA_035758935.1 Pyrinomonadaceae bacterium
CAGCCAGCAGGTTGATTACGAAGCGGAGCTGGCCGTCGTGATCGGAAGACGCGCCAAACACGTACCTTTAGATCGTGCTTACGATTACGTGCTGGGCTACACGGCTTTTAACGACGTGAGCGCGCGTGATTTTCAGTTTGCAGACGGACAATGGCAACGCGGAAAGTCGTGCGACACGTTCGCGCCGATGGGCCAGACGATTGTCACCACCGATGTGATCAAGGATCCACACAAGCTCTCGATCAGGCTGGTTCTGAACGGCCAGACCATGCAGGACTCAAACACGGATCAACTGATCTTTGGGGTTCCCGCGTTGATTGAGTTTATAACGCAATCGATCACGCTCGAACCTGGAGATGTGATAGCGACGGGCACGCCGCCGGGCGTTGGCTTCGCGCGCAAGCCCCCGGTGTTTCTCAAACCGGGCGACCAGATGGAAGTGCTGATCGAAGGCGTTGGAGGTATCGGTAATCCAGTGGTTAGTGAATCGGATCAATAAGGAAAAAACATGCGCAAACTTCTCTTGTTATTCGTAGCACTGACTTTAGTCGCAGCCTGCACTAAAACTGATGGCCCGGCGGCAAACGGCAAGAAGAAACTCACGATTGCCGTCATCCCAAAGGGCACTACGCACGAATTTTGGAAGAGCATTCATGCCGGCAGTAACAAGGCTGCGAGCGAGCTCACTTCGCAGGGTACGGAGGTCGAGATCATTTGGAAGGGTCCGTTGCGCGAGGACGATCGCGAACAACAGATTCAGGTTGTGGAAGGCTTTGCCGCACAGGGTGTGAGTGGCATCGTCTTGGCGCCACTCGACGATCGCGCGCTTGTTCGCCCGGTCTCGGATGCCGGTCGGGCAGGTGTCCCAACAGTGATCATCGACTCCGGTTTGGAGTCGAACGATTTCGTCAGTTTTGTCGCCACTGACAATCGCAAAGGCGGTTCGCTTGCCGCCGATCGCATGGGCCAACTCTTGAATGGCAAAGGCAAGGTGCTCGTTTTGAGATATGCGGAAGGAAGTGCGAGTACAACAGAGCGTGAAGCCGGATTTCTCGAACAAATCAAAGCGAAGTTTCCAGAGATCGAACTCGTCTCCACCGATCAATACGCGGGCGCGACGCGCGACACTGCGAAGCGTGCTTCGGAGAATTTATTGAATCGTTTTGGCGACGTCGTGCAAGGCATCTTCACGCCGAATGAGTCGTCAACCGCCGGAATGCTTTTGGCGTTGCAGGATATCGGCAAGGCCGGAAAGATTTCTTTTGTCGGTTTCGACTCGAGCCAGACGTTTATTGACGCGATCAATGCAAACCAGTTGCACGGCATCGTGGTGCAGAATCCTTTCAATATGGGTTATCTCGGTGTGCGGACGATGGTTGATAGTCTGATGGGAAAGCAAGTCGAGAAGAAGATCGATACGGGCGTGATGCTCGTGACGAAAGAGAATCTCGAATCACCGGAAGTGAAGACGCTGTTACACCCTCCACTTGATCAATACTTGAAGTGAGTTGAACCACAGATTACGCAGATAAAAATCCGGATTTTCATCCGCGTTATCCGCGGTTAGGTTTTCTTCTATGGTTGCGGACGTCAAAGAGAATCGAGTCGTCTATAGCACTCGTCTTGTGCATCAGTGGCTGAATCGTCTTGGGCCGGTGCTCGGATTACTGCTGGTCATTGGCATCTTTTCACTGTTGGTCGATACGCCCGCGCGCCTTCTTTCACCAAACAATCTTCGCATCGTCCTTTCGCAAACTGTGATCGTCGCCATCGGCGCGATCGGGATGACGATGATCATCATTAGCGGTGGTATCGATCTCGCCGTTGGATCGACGATCGCGTTGACCGGAGTTATCACCGCACTCGCCATCAATGCCGGCTTTCCACCTTCAATTGCTTTGCTCAGCGGAATTCTAGTGGGTGGAGCCGTTGGTGTGGTAAATGGCCTCGTGATCACGCGTCTAAAAGTCGTGCCGTTCATTGCCACCCTCGGAATGCTTGGTGTCGCGCGCGGCGTCGCGAAGTGGATGGCGAACCAGCAGACAGTGAACATGCCCGGCACCTGGTTGAACGAGTTGCTGGTGATGTTTCCAACACCTTCGTGGTTACTCGTCGCGCCCGGTGTGTGGATCGCGATCGTGCTCGCTGTTTGTGCCGCGATTGTTTTGCGTAACACGGTTTTTGGGCGGCGTGTTTTCGCGCTTGGATCGAATGAAGCTGCGGCGCGCGCGTGTGGTATTGCCACTGACAGGTTGAAAGTCTGGATTTACGGACTGGCCGGCTTGCTCTTCGGACTTGCCGGTGTGATGCAGATGTCGCGTTTGCGCCAGGGCGATCCGACTGTTGCCGCCGGATCGGAATTGGACATCATTGCCGCAGTGGTTATTGGTGGCGGCAGTTTGAATGGCGGCGAGGGAAGCATCCTCGGATCGATGATCGGTGCGCTGATCATGGCTTTCCTGCGCAACGGATGTCAGCAGGTTGGTTGGCCCAACTACATTCAGGAGATCATTATCGGGGCCATTATAGTCGTCGCTGTCGCCATCGATCGTTGGCGCTCAAGCCGTGC
>DASTVU010000217.1:0-5093 GCA_035758935.1 Pyrinomonadaceae bacterium
ATGATTCTTCAGGAAACGTTGGGCAAGGAAGAAACATTAACTACGCCTACTCTTCCGGGGTTTTCTTGTCGCGTGAGCGATATCTTTAGTCACTTCTAAAACTGTATGAAACTATTCATCGCAATCGTTCTAACCATGGCACTTCTCTCCACTCCTTTAACTGCTCAAAAACAAGCCGGCGGCGATCCGGAACTGGCACGCAAGATTGCGCGGTTCGCGCCGACCACGTTAACGGCCGACACTTCAAAGCTGACGCCGAAAGATCGCCAGGCACTAGACAAGATCATCGCAGCGGCGAAGCTGCTCGATCCCTTGTTTCTGCGTCAGGTTTGGAGTGGTAACGATGCTCTCGAGAAGAAACTGCAGGCTGACAAAACCGCAGTCGGACGGCAGCGACTCCACTACTTCTACATCAACGATGGTCCATGGTCTCGTCTCGACGAGAAAGAACCATTCATCGACGGCGTACCGCGCGAGAAGCCTCTTAACGCGAACTACTATCCCGACGATATGACGAAGGATGAGTTCAACTTCTGGCTCCAGGGCCTTTCCGACGCAGACAAGCAAAAGGCAACCGGCTTCTTTTACCTGATTCGACGTGGACCAGACCGTAAGCTAACCGTCGTCCCCTACAGCGAGGCTTACAAAGAATATCTGGTGCCTGCCGCCGCGTTGTTACGCGAAGCTGCGGCGTTGACAACAAATGCCACGCTGAAGAACTTCCTGAACAAACGAGCCGATGCATTCAGTTCAGACGACTATTACGAGAGTGACGTCGCGTGGATGGATCTCGACTCGCCCATCGACGTCACCATCGGTCCATACGAAACCTACGAAGACGAACTATTCAGTTACAAAGCCGCATTCGAAGCCTACGTCACACTGCGCGACGATGCTGAGACCGCGAAACTCGCGAAGTTCAGCGCGCATTTGCAGGAGTTGGAAAACAATCTGCCGATCGATCCGCGTTACCGGAATCCGAAACTCGGCGCGGCTTCACCGATTCGCGTCGTTAACGAAGTCTTCGGCTCAGGTGAGGGAAATAGTGGCGTGCAAACCGCGGCCTTCAATCTGCCGAATGACGAGCGAGTGGTAAAGGAAAAGGGCTCGAAGCGCGTGATGCTGAAGAACGTGCAGGATGCCAAGTTCAATAAGACGCTGATTCCAATCTCAAAAGTTGTTCTCGACCCTGCGGAGCAATCAGCACTCGCTTTCGATTCGTTCTTTACACACATTCTCTGCCACGAACTAATGCATGGGCTTGGACCACACAACATCACTGTGGGCGGCCAGGAAACAACGGTTCGCAAGCAGTTGAAGGAACTCTACTCCGCGATTGAAGAAGCGAAGGCGGACATGACCGGGCTTTGGGCGCTCCAGTACATGATCGATCACGGCATGATCGAAAAGAGTATGGAGCGGACGCTTTATACAACTTATCTGGCGAGCATGTTTCGCTCGGTGCGCTTCGGAATCACTGAAGCACACGGCCGCGGCGTCGCAATGCAGTTCAACTATCTGACTGATGAAGGTGCGATAAAGTTCAACGAAGCCAAAGGCACGTTCAGCATCGACCACGCGAAGATCAAAGACGCCGTGATAAAACTCACGCGCGATCTGTTAACACTCGAAGCTGAGGGTTCTTACGACAAGGCAAAAGCGATACTGGACAAGTTTGCGGTGATCCGCCCGCCGATGCAGCAGGCGCTGGATAAGCTGAAAACTGTGCCGGTTGACATCGAACCTGTATTTCCGCTCGCGAAATAATAGGTCCTACTGCTTGAACTGCTTTCGGAAGAACGTCGCGATTTTCCAGGCGTCGATCGCTTTCCAGGGAAGTTCGCCGGTGGTGTAGTGTCCGCAGGGAAGCCAGACGATGTCGAGTGGAAGCTTGTTTCGCTGTGCCTCGGCGATCGCTTCGCGTGAGAGATCGAGAGGGAACGTTAGATCGTAGCGGGCCACAATGAAGCGAATCGGACGATGGCCCATCTGAGCGACGCGAGGCATGAATGGCAGTGGGCTGATCGGCGCCCAGTAATCGCGCAGCTCGTCGAGCGCAACGTGATTTCCGAAGCTCGCCCGCACGTGTGCTGTCGATAACCCGTGCCATACCACATCTGCGACATAACCCGAAACGTGATTAAAGGCTCCCGCATTCAGATCGGGCTCGTGAGCAAAGGCGAGAAAGGCGATACACGAGCCGACGCTGGTGCCGAGAATACCTACGCGTTCGTAGCCCTCCGCTTTCAACCACTGCACTGCTGCTCGAGTATCCAGCACCGCCTGACGCATCGATTGAATCGTGCGTCCGACGTTTGAGCTAACGAGATGATCGGCGCGTTCGATTTCCGGCGGCTTGCGTTGCAGATGATATGGAAGCGTCAGACGCAGTGCCGACATCCCGATCATGTTGAAGATCCGGCACGCCTCCACATGACTCTCCGGTTGCGCGTTCCATTGCGGCAGCACGACCACCGCATTGCGTGGACGTTTTCCGTTTTTGATCTTTGCCGGAAAGAAGCGACCGTGCGCGAGGTTATTTTCCGCCGAAGGTGTTTTGACCGCGCTCGTCCAGGTTAATTGATCACCCTCGAGACGATAATCGGTGACCGGCGGCAAAGCGTAAAAGTCTTCGCTTGCCGGCAACACGCCAGCGGTGTGTTTGCGGAATAATTCGCGGGGATCGTCGCCATTTACGTGGTCGACGATGTATTCCAGGCCCCATTCAAAAGGGCGCACAAGGCGGTTGTTATCCCGCTGGTGATACCAGCGTTCCCGCCGGTACATGTAGTTCTTCCAGAAGGTCACGAGCGGCAGATACTAGCACACAGATCTACGCGGATGAAAACAGGCAAAATCCGTCTTCATCCGCGTTAATCTGCGTTCTAGTTGCAGGTGGAAAGTTTGAAGCTGTGAATAAACGTGTTCCAGTTAAAGCTACCGTTAGCCGGCTGGAACTGCGTTGTAAAGACCATTGTGCAGCCGTCAACCGGGTCAACGCTGATGGTGCTGTAGTCTCCCCACCGGGTCAGATTTCCGGTTTGCGAGCCGCTGCCAACGAGCACCGACGTTTCGTTGCCCATCGTTCCTGCCGGATCCGAAGGACCGCGATAGGCGTAACGAATACTCGGCACTATGGTCGCGCTGGAGATGTTGTAACCGATCGCGATACCACCGGTCTTGTCCATCGCAGCGCTCCCCATCCAGCGAAAGTCGTTGGATGGCGCGAAGGTTCCTTGTTGGAAAAGCACCGGCGCCGCAGAGCCGAGTGACTGTCCCGCAGCATTCCGCAACTCATACCAGCGAACGCCAACACCGGTACCACTCGTCACCGAATGGTTAATGACCAGCGATTCGTGATCGCCGAAGTTTCGATAGCTGAGTCTGTACATCAGTCGATCGGCAAGCGAATCGAGCCGTGTACTGGTTCCCGGTTGCACAATACAAGCGCCGCCACCGCACGCCCTGCTGAATGCGGCAACCCCGGACACATTGGTTGGACCAGTCAGTGTTCCGGTGCCAGCAGTCCAGTTCACAGAAAATCGCCAAAACTGAACTGCAGTGGAGGTTATGCTCATCAACAGGTTTGGAGAGCCGGCCGGAGGCAGCGTTGTCCCTTCGAGATCTGCCGGTTCCATGCTGTGTCCGCCGGTCGTGTTGACGCATGCTTGCCGCGCTACACCGCCAGCCAGCATCTGGGCGCGTTCGAGAGCACATACCGTATTACCGGTGAACGAACGGCCGTTTCGAAACATGTTGTAGCTGATGTAATACGCGTCCGGCCACACGCCCATCTTGGGATAGTCGTTGAAGCTTCTGTCGTAAGAAAACGCGTAGCGGTTGTAAGTTCCAGTCGGGTCAGGACCCGTCGATACAGCCACGCATTGCGTATATGGTGTGCCCGATACGGCGAACTGCGTCAGTACCCAGCGGTCTGCCAATTGATCGTATTGAACAATCGGATCACCATCGTTGTCTGACTGGCAGCGACCGCCAAAACCCTGCCACACGACATTTCCGTTTTTCGGAAACCCGGAAACGAGGTTGAATGCCGTGATCTCGTTATTGGCACCTCTGGTCAACGTGTAAATGGAGTAACGCAGGTTAACCCATTGGACATAATGATTCGGGCCAACGTCGCCCGTGGTATCCGGCGGCGCCACGCGTGCGGCTGGATCTATAGGTACGCCGTTGGTTGATGCTTTGATCTCAGCCAGAGCAGACGGCGAGCCGACGCTCTTATCGGCGAGGGGATCAGTAAAGGGCTTGTTGCTATTTCCGACTGGTTGCGGCCGGCCGGGCTCAAAGTCCTTGCCGCCGCGAGCAGGCTCCGGTTTTTCTCCGGTGTCAAACATTTCGCGCAGCGGTTTGGGGGTCTTGTCGAATTTTGTCGGGTAGCTAATCTCGGCTCGATGTTGGAGTGCCGTATCGCTTTGGGCATTAACCATCAGAGGCATCGAGGTAACGCTACATAAAATGGTGATCATTACCAGGGCATGAAATTTCTTCACGAAATCCTCCGAATCACGGGCTAGAAATGAGATACGTGTTGCGGTAGTTTTTGGGAGGATGCGGAGTATAGCACCATTATTTGCGGAATACTATTAGTCGTCGTTGTTCGGCATTTCCTTATTGGCGAGGAGTTCGGGGCTCAAAAAGGCGCCGAATTATTTGGGGTAAAAGCAGTGTAGTTTGGAGCAGCGACCCGGTCGTGAAGCGGCGGGCAAAGTCGCGAAACATCGCGCCGGCCTGTTTTGAGTAAGGGAACCACCAGACATCCGCCAAACGCGGCATCGCGTTGACGTGAATGTGCTGCGCGCTAACCAGCTCGAGCAGTCCCAGGCGGCCGTGGGTCCTGCCATAACCGCTTTGCTTGACGCCACCCCACGGAGTTTGCGCCACGGCGTGGGTGTAAACAACCTCGTTGACCATCACCGTGCCGGCGTCAACACGTTCGGCAATCCGCTTTCCTCGAGCGATGTCGCTGGTGAACACGCTGGCTGTCAAACCGTAGATACTGTCATTCGCCAGTCGAATCGCCTCTTCGTCGGTCTTGAAGGTCATGATCGGGAGGACAGGACCAAACGTCTCAT
>DASTVU010000218.1:0-6450 GCA_035758935.1 Pyrinomonadaceae bacterium
GTTTGGATTCTCAGATGACGTCGAGTTTACGCGGCATCTGATCAGAGAGATTGGCGTTGCCTGTGTTCCGGGATCGAGCTTCTACAGCAACCCTGCCAGTGGCTCCCAGCAAGTGCGATTCTGTTTCTGCAAGAAAGACGAAACGCTGCACAACGCGGCCGAAAGATTGTCGAAGCTAAAATAGGTCCTATAGGACCTATAGGACCTATATTCAAATGAAATTATTTGTATTCGTCTGCTTAATTCTCCTAATCACAGGCGTCGCGGCTGGCCAACAAATCGCCGATCCCGAATTCAACACCTCCGTCGAAAACCCTGCTTACAAGAAAGACGGCCCGCGGGTGATGTTTGACGAAGCTCATCACAACTTCCACACCACCGAGGGTCGCTACAAACCGTTCGTCGATCTGATGGTAAACGACGGTTATCGAGTGATTCGCAATCGCCAGTCTTTCAGTAAAGCAAGACTCGAGACCTACAAAATCCTCGTGATCGCGAACGCGCTCGGCGCCGAAGAAGACGACGACGCGGGCGCCGATGACTCGGCATTCAACAACGACGAGATCACAGCAGTACACGATTGGGTGAAGAATGGCGGCTCGTTACTATTGATCGCCGATCACGCGCCGTTCGGCGGCGCCGCTGCCGCGCTCGCGAACAAGTTCGGCGTTGATATGAGCAAGGGTTACACGTTCGATCCGGAAAACTCAGTCACCGGTAGTCCTACACAACTGATCTTCTCACGCGAGAACAAACTACTTGGGAGCCATCCGATAATCGAAGGTCGCAACGAAAATGAGCGAATCAAGCTCGTACGCAGTTTCACTGGACAATCGCTGAAAGGTCCCGAAGGCAGTGCCGGCATACTCAATCTGGCCAACACGGCCTTCGACCGTCCGACTTACACCGCAGAAACGTCCACCCCAGCTGCCGGACGAACTCAGGTTGTTGCATTTAAATTCGGCAAAGGTCGCGTGTTGGTCCAGGGTGAAGCGGCAATGCTGTCGGCACAGATCGCGGGTGCCGATAACCATCCAATGGGTATGAATGTTCCAGGCAACGACAACAGACAATACGCACTCAACTTAATGCACTGGCTATCTGGAATATTGAAGTAAGTGTGGGATAAGAAACGTCAGTGGATATGGATTATCGGCGGGGTTCTGATGGGAACTTACGTCTCTTTTTCCAACTCGTTTCTGGATGATGGAACTTTCGTACCGAGTTTCTTCATCTTCATGGAGTGTTTGATTCTGTTGATTATGGCGGGACTGTTCTACTTGTACTCGCGGCGTTAATTCGGTTGCTGCATCGACTTCGATCTCACCGTTATCCCCTGATTCCCCAAAACCAGCAACCTCCGTGCTTGCCCGAATGGCGCGCTCGACGGAACGTACGAAAGCACGTATCGATTCTGTCGCAGTTCATCGCAGATCGCTTTCGCCGCTACTGAAGGCTCATCGATGGAGAAAATCTGTCCGCCGGTTCCCTCCGCGAGTTTGTCGATAACAACCTTCGGCTTCGGCACGTCACGTCGAATCGCACCGCGTGTGCGATCCACTGCCTGCACGGCGTAGACCATGATGTTCTCTTGCTGTAACTCCGTTAACGTCTGTTCGAACGTTGCCTTGCTTCCTCGATCGAGCCCGTCACTGATCACGACGATGATGCGCTTCTGACCCTGCATCGGTCTCATTGCTTCTTCGACTACGGCACGAATCGCGTCAAACAGATGCGGCTGGCCTTTCTTGCGGAACAGTTTCAACGACGCCTCGATCGCTTTGGCGTCGTCAGTCCAATCAGAGACGATCTCCGCCTGCTCGTCATAGCCGACGATCAGCAGTTTGTCTCCTTCGTAAATCTCATAAGCAAACTCGCGCGCCGCCTGTTCCAGTTTATCCACGTCTGCTCGAATCGTTAAAGAGTTGTCAACGAGAAGCGCAATGCGGGCGGGAGAAGGATCGGGAGTGAAGTTCCGAATAGCCTGTTCGACGCCGTTGTCGTAAACGGAAACCTCTTTGCTGGTAATCGGATTGGTTTTATTGTCCTCGCGCCTGGCCACGACGCCGACCATTACGCCCCCCGAAGCA
This sequence comes from Pyrinomonadaceae bacterium, assembly GCA_035758935.1. GTDB lineage: Bacteria > Acidobacteriota > Blastocatellia > Pyrinomonadales > Pyrinomonadaceae > PSRF01. Next base: position 2,091 of record DASTVU010000218.1, read on the forward strand.
TTCGCGTTCGGCCGGTAGCCAGATTGGCCCACCATCAGAATCGGTACACAAAGAAGCACCAGAATCACAAAAGACTTCAGAAAAACATTTTTGTGTCTTATGCGCATTTTTGTGGCCTACTTTCGTGGCACTCACGCCTTAGAGGATGAAGGCTTGTCGGAAGTCTTCTTTGCAGGGGAACTCTCTTTTGTCTTCTTCTCTGACTTGTCAGGCTTTGAATCGCTTACCGACTCGGATTCTGACTTCTCGCTTTTAGTTGTCTTTCCGGCGTAATCGGTCACATACCAGCCGGAACCCTTGAACTGGATTGCCGGCGCCGAAATCTTCCGCTCCAGCTTCCCGCCGCACTTGCGGCACTTGGTCAGCGGCTTGTCGCTCAGCTTTTGAAAGGCCTCGACGTGCGCCTTGCATTTTTTACATTCGTACTCGTAAATCGGCATGAGGCGATTATAAGAGGCTCTCTCGGCGCGTGGCAATGTAGCTTTGCAACTTGCCGCGGGCATCGTCTATGCTCTTTACCCGAAAGATGTCTAACACTGCTCAATCTCTTTCTTTAGAACAAAAGATCAAAATGCACGAGGCGCGGGAGGGGATTATCAATCGCCTCGCGATGACTCTGCCTCACGCTATCAATCTGGACCGCTTCCTTAACGTAATCGTCTCCGAACTCGGCCGCATGATGAATGTCGACCGCTGCGACGTAATCCAGTTGAAATCCGCCAGCGAGTTGCGCATCAGCCACGAGTGGCGCGCGTCGAACGACGTGCCTTCGAGCCTTGGCACCGTTATTCCACTCGACTTGACCCAACTCGCCGAACAAGTCGATTTGAAAAAGCCGATCCGCCTGAACGATATCTCGGCGTCCGGTCTGGACCAGAAAGTCAGATATCTCGCGGCGAGCCTGGGAACGCGTTCGTTGCTCGTCGTGCCGGTGACACTCGGCGACGATGTTCTCGGACTCGTTGGGCTGCACACGACGCGCACACCGCGCGAGTGGCTGGATGACGAAGTCTCATTTCTCCAGGCAATCGCCGGGCAGATCGCGATTGGCTACCAGTACACGCGAATCTATACCGACAAGGAACGCGAAGCTGAAACAAAGCGCGCGCTCCTTTCAATTGCGAACGCCTTGAATGCTCGTTCGGATTTTGGCGAAGTATCGTCACTGGTTTTGGAGCGCGCTATCTCGCTGGTCAAAGCCGACTACTCCGGGCTTGGCGTGCTGGATCCAGCCGGCAGCCGGATCAGTCTCGCAGCGTTCAAAGCTGCGCCGGACGCTGCCATCGATTCTGTTCAGGGTTTGTTCGATACCCATGGTAAATCGCTCGATATCACTGGGTTTCCAGCGATCGTCGAGGTACTAGCTCAGGGTAAAACGCTGCGCCTGCTCGAAACTGACCTCCCGTTTCCGCTTCGACTTGCGTTCAACGCCGTGCTCGGCGGACGCGCAGCTCTTGTCGCCCCGGTTAGGGTTGGAGGCCAAACATTCGGTTTGCTGGGACTAGTGTGGAGTCAGGCACGAGAAGCTTTTGAAGACCACGAGGTGGCCCTCGTGGAAGGTATTGCCGATCAGATCGGGACTGCGCTCGAGCGCGATCAGTTGTCGGCAGAGATCATGCACCTGCGCAGCGCGTTGCACGAACGCTACGGTGAAGAACGCATCATCGGACAGACGCCCGTGATACGGCGCGCAATTGAGCTGGCGCTGAGTGTCGCCGATACGCAAACGACTGTTTTGATTGAAGGTGAATCGGGCACAGGTAAGGAGCTGCTCGCGAATCTGATTCACTTCAACTCGGGTCGCGAAGATCAGCCTTACGTCAAACTAAACTGCGGTGCGATTCCCGAGACGCTGCTCGAGTCGGAACTTTTCGGTCACGAAAAAGGCGCGTTTACGGATGCGCGCGCGTTGCGTCGCGGACGTTTCGAAGAAGCGAATGGCGGCACGTTGTTTCTTGATGAAGTTGGGGAAATGAGTCTGTCTGCGCAGGTCAAACTGCTACGCGTGTTGCAGGATGGAGAGCTTACGCGCGTCGGCGGCAATGAAGTGATCAAGACGGATGTTCGCGTTGTGGCGGCGTCGAATGTCGACCTGAAACGTGCAGTTGAGCTCGGGACTTTCCGGCAGGATCTTTTCTACAGGCTTTCCGTGTTTCCGATTAAGCTGCCGCCGCTTCGCGAGCGACCCGAGGATATTCATCCGCTCGTCATTCACTTCCTTGAGCATTACAAACAAAAGACTGGTCGCTTCATTTCGGGAATATCCAAGGACGCACTCCAGGCGTTTATTACTTACGACTGGCCCGGCAATGTGCGCGAACTCGAGAATGCCATCGAGCGAGCAGTCATTATCGCCTCCGGAAGAGGAATCGAGCTCGAAGACTTGCCGGAAGCCATCAGCAAGATCGCTCTCGAAGATCGCGACCGGATCAAGGTGGAACGGGCAAAAGCCGCCAGCGAGGGGCGCACGACCACTTTCGAGATCACGGTTCCCTCGTCGATGGAAGAGATCGAGCGCCAGGCCATCGAAGCCACCCTCGACTACACCGAAGGCGACAAATCACACGCCGCCCGCGCCCTCGGCATCGGCCGGAAGACGCTGTACCGCAAGCTGGACCAATATAACGGCAAAAATTAGCCACAGATACACGATAAGATCGGTCCTCATCAGTGCAGATCCGCGGCTAATATATGCTATAGTCCCAGCCTGTAAAATCCCTGAAAGCTCTTAAAAGAAAGGACCCCAGACAATGGGAGACGAAAGTATTTCGAACAAATTAACGTACCTGCTCATCGGCGGCGGCATAGGAGCAGTCCTCGCGCTGCTTTTTGCGCCCAAATCGGGCCAGGAACTGCGCGGCGACATCGCTGATGCGACCCGCAAAGGTATCGATCGTTCGCGTGAGGCGGCGCAGCAATTGGGCGATCGCGCCGGCGAGTACTATGAAGCGACCCGTACTCGGGCGTCTGAACTCTATTCCCAGGCTTCGGAGAAAGTGGCTGACGCGGCCCAAACCGCGCGTGAGGCTGCTGCTCGTCAGACTGGAACACTGACGGCCGCAATCGACGCCGGCAAGAAGGCTTATCAGGAAGAAAAGCGGAAGACGGAAATGTCAGGCCGGATCGAGGCCGCTCCGAACTATGGTAACGAGTCGTCAAACTAATTGCAGATGAATCTTCCAGCGCTGCTACAAATGAGCACACGCGATCCGATGTTCTGGATCATGGTGATTATTGCTGCCTCGTTTATCCTGATTGCCATCGCGATGATCGCGATTGCAGTTTTTGTGAGCCGGGCAGTGAAAACGGTGAACCGGTTGGAAGAAAAGCTGGACCCGTTACTTGGACGCGTGAACGAGATCAGTGAGCAGGGCAAGTTGATTGCCGTGCAGGGAAAACTGATCGCGGAACAATTCACGGCGGTTTCAGCTCACATTGCCACGGCAACTTCACACGTTTCTGAGTCGCTGGCGATGGTTAAGAGTGAAGTCAGTGAGCTGAAAGCGCTGGTCAGCGATACGGCGGTTGAGGCTCGCGATAAAGTCGAGCTAGTCAGCCGCACAATCGACCGCACACAAAAGCAGGTGGCGATGACGACCGATTTCGTCCAGGACAAGGTGATAGAGCCGGCCCGCGAGATTGCCGCGATTATGGCGGGCTTCCGCCGCGGCCTCGAGGTACTCGTGGCGCCAATGCCGAAGCCCATTAATCAAACTTACGCAGAGGATGAGATGTTTATCGGGTGATTCAAATCACAAGCCGATTCCACGGACCCGAGCCACTCATCCTGAGGAGCTCGGGTTCTTAGTTTTATTGCCAATCGCCGATTGCCAATTGCCAATTTTGGTCGCCAAAGGTCCTCAAATTGGCAATGGGCAATCGGAAATTGGCAATTCCTTTGTTAGTATTTACCACTTACGCTTATGTCCACAGAAACCCCTTTAGATCTCAAGAAAACCGTCAACTTGCCGAAAACCGCATTTGCGCAGAAAGCCAATCTTGCGCAAAGCGAACCGGCGCGTCTCGAAAAATGGGCCGAACTCGACCTTTATCGCCTGATTCGCCGTGCGGGTGAAGGCCGTGAGAAGTTCATTCTCCACGATGGTCCCCCATACGCGAATGCCGACATTCATCTCGGCACCGCGATGAACAAGATTCTCAAAGACTTCGTCGTCAAATCGCGCACGATGATGGGCTACGACTCGCCCTACGTTCCGGGCTACGATTGTCACGGTCTGCCGATCGAGACACACGTCGAAAAGGCGCTCGAGAAAAAGGGCAAGAAGAAGGCGGATCTAAACGTCGAGACCTTTCGCAGGATCTGCCGCGAGCACGCAGAGAATGCGTTGAAGAGCCAAAC
>DASTVU010000219.1:0-5080 GCA_035758935.1 Pyrinomonadaceae bacterium
GGACCCGCTGTCACGCGATTCTTATCAGCGTCGATCGAAATCACGTACAACGCGCGTTCGTTTGCGATGCCCATTCCGCGGCGCTGTCCGATCGTGTAACGATGAATGCCTTCGTGATGTCCAATGACACGACCGCCTGTATCAACGATTTCGCCGGCGCCCGGCAAACGATCAGTCGCGTTTTCCGCCTCAAGATAACGATCGATAAAGCCGGCGTAATTGCCGTCAGGAACAAAACAGATTTCCTGTGATTCTTTCTTCTCAGAAACTCCACTCAAACTATGTTGCCGTGCGGCGTCGCGTACTTCGGGTTTCGACATCTCGCCGAGTGGAAACAACGCGCGTGATAGCTGTGCCTGCGTCAGTTCCCAGAGGAAATACGACTGATCTTTCTGTTGGTTTGTACCGCGCAGTAGTTTGTAGCGATTGGTTTGCTCGTCAAATTCAACGCGCGCATAATGACCCGTCGCCACTTTCTCGCAGCCTAAACTAACCGCGAGTCGATCGAGTGAAGCAAACTTCAAGCGACTGTTACACGACACACACGGAATAGGTGTTTCGCCGCTGAGATAACTGGAAACAAACGGTTGGACCACGTCGCGCTCAAAGTCGCGTTCGAGATTCAACACGTAAAACGGAAAGCCGAGTTCTTCAGCGACACGCCGTGCGTCGTAAACGTCGTCGAGTGAACAACAACGAGACGGCAAGGGATCGCCATTCTCGTCGACATTGATACCTCGTCGCTGATCCCACAACTGCATTGTGAAGCCGACAAGCTCGTGCCCCTGTTCCTTCAGAATTGCCGCGGCGGCGGAAGAATCCACGCCACCACTCATTGCTACCGCGATCTTCATACTACTTACTACTACCGAATTTGGTGCCTTTCTACTCGAATGTTAAGATGCCCGTAAATGGCAGAAAGCGCAATCCAGGATTATCGAGTCGCCACTGAACCCTATTATTTGGCTGTCGGCCGCGAGGTCGAACTCTTTGAAGCCGCACATTCGGCACGGCTTCCAGTGATTCTGAAAGGGCCGACCGGGTGCGGCAAGACGCGGTTCGTCGAGCACATGGCGTGGCGTCTGGAGCGACCGTTGATCACCGTTGCTTGTCATGAAGACCTGTCGTCCACAGACCTGGTCGGTCGTTTCCTGTTAGAGGGCGAGGAGACAATCTGGCACGACGGACCGTTGACCTCGGCTGTCCGCAACGGCGCTATCTGTTATCTCGATGAAGTGGTTGAAGCGCGTAAAGACACGGTCGTGATCATTCACCCATTGACCGATCATCGACGCCGCTTACCCATTGAAAAATTGGGCACGATCGTTGAAGCACCAAATGACTTTATGCTGGTGGTTTCTTACAACCCCGGTTATCAATCGATACTGAAAGACTTAAAACAATCGACACGCCAACGGTTTGTGGCCATCGAATTCGACTATCCGCCGCCGGAGCTGGAAGCGGAGATTGTCGCGCGCGAAGGCGGTGTTGATGAAGGAACCGCACGCGACCTCGTGTTGATCGGTCAAAAGGTGCGTAATCTGCGCGGCCACGGTTTGGAAGAAGGTGTTTCGACGCGACTTCTGATTTACGCCGCACAACTGATCGCACTCGGCATCCCTCCCGTCGACGCCGCAGACGTCGCCATGTGCTCCCCAATCACCGACGATCGCGAACTGCAGCGTAGCATCCGCGAGATCGTGACTACCGTAATTTAAATCGTTCTGACAATCCGTGAAATCTGTGGCTGGTTTTTGCCACGGATTACACGGATCGTGAAGAGATGTCTGAAGATCAACATCAATCTGCCGAGCGTCAATCGTTCCTCGAACTCACGCGTAGTCTCACAGGCCTGCCGTTGGACCAGGCAGCCGCGGTACTGGAAACAAGCGCCTCTATCGCCGCCATCTCACTTCGTGCAGGCATCGAATTTCTTCGTGCAGCGCCGGCTGCCGCACAAGTCTTACAGCCTTCGGAGTTACGCTCGTGGGGAGAGATGGGCCGGCGACTCGCAATGGCCGACTATGAATCAGCCGTAACTTTCTTTGATGAAGGCGTCGAATCGCTCCGCACAATTGCACCTGAACTTCGCCCGGACATCTTCATCTTGTGTACGCGACAGATGGTTCTCTCAACCGCCATCGGTCGTGAGACTCTTCACTCGCTACCGGCATTCGCTACCGAGATCAACGACGATGCTCTACTTCGTTCAGTAATCGAAGTGGCGACGGAAATCGCGCGGCGCTCGGCAAAACACAGTGCCGAGTTTCTCAACGCAAGTGGCACCGTCACAAACCAAATCAAGCGCTTTAACGACCCTGCTTTGACGACAGCAGCGATCTCCCTCGCGAGCGCTTTTGCATCTCGCGCCGGAGGCATTGCCGCTGACGCCTGGGCCGTGATGCCCGAAAGTCTGGCCGCACTTTCAGCGTCTGATGCCAAACGTTTACTCGCGAGGACGAACGACTTTCTCGAACGCGGTGGTGGCGCAGCGCTTCACATTTTGATTGCCGGCGGCGAGATTGCGCGGCGTGCGCCCGAGATTTTTGACGAATGGATCGCGTTGCTATGGGTAGTCGCGGCGCACGGCAATGCGAGTCTCGTGGCTTTTGTTCGCAGTAGCCCCGGATTCATTCGACTACTCAATGCGGATCCGAATCGTGCGTCTGCAATCGAACTCTCGCGTCGCGTGCTTTCACTTACAAAAGAGATTGCGGCAGTTGACGGCGAAGCGGCGCTGGCCTGTTTTCGTTCTGCGTCGCGCGCTTTGCGCACTGTATCAATCGAACAGTTCGAAGCATGGGCGCGCCGCGGACTTACCGCCGGACGCTCGGACACTCGCGCTCGTCGCAGTTATTTCTCACTCGAGACGCGCGGAAGTTACGAGGCATTGCACACGGGTGGGGCGGGATTAGCTCTCGATTCGGTCCAGCATCTGCTGCGTTTGTATGTTGAGGCACTTACCGGACGCGAAGTGGATGTCGCTCCGCTTGCTGCTGTTCCCGATGAGGCGCGCATCGACGATGGACGCACCATTCACCTGCCTTCGCTTGTGAATGAATTTGGCGACGAAGATCTCGACTTCCGGCTCTACAAAGTGCTCGCCGCGCATGCGGCAGGACAAATTGAGTTTGGCACTTACGAGCGAGGCGGAATGTTGCGCGCGGCCCACTCTGCAATCGCGGCGCGATACTCGAAAGAAAATGTCGACGCGCTCGACGCCTTCGCACTCGCAGATGAAATCGTGCAACTAAAGAAAGATGGCCAGGAAGGAGCACAAGCAGTCACAAAAGAATTGGGAGATATCGGATACAGGGATGTCCTCAAACTGTTTCCGCAGCCACAGCTTGCGCGGCGCGTATTCGGAACGCTCGAAAACGGTCGTATCGATCGCCGGTTGCGACGCACGTATCGTGGTCTCAATCGCGACCTCGATTTGATTCGTCAGCATCTCAGTCGCGGCCGGCCACGTATCATGGAGCTGCCCTACTCGCTCGTTCCTTTCGAGCTGCTATTCCAAGTCACGATGCTCGGCGGTGCACGCGAAGACGCACGGGCAGCATACACTCAGGTAGTTTCTGAACTGGAAACGATCGTCAGCGATTATCTTCTGCGCGAACAAACAACAGTCGCTGACACGTTGATGGCCACGAGTCGCGTTTACGATCTCTTTCAGACCGTCATACCCGTTGACGATTCCGTCCAGCAAATCGACGCGCCCGAAGATCAAACTGAATCTGACGACGAGTCAGACGGTGAGCGAATGCAACAACGACAGGCTGAGCGCATGCCCGAACGCCGCGATGCACGCGAGTTGTTCAACGCCTGGAACGATCCATCGATGGAGGGCGAGCCTGACGAGCTTGCAGGCGTCGAAGCGTGGTCCGAGAGCGAGACGCCCGAGCAGGTGCTCTCTGAAGGTGAAGTTGCATTCAATTATGACGAGTGGGATCGCGAGCTGACGGATCATCGACTCGGCTGGTGTCGAGTAGTCGAAAAGAAAGTGAAACATGGCGATCGCAACTTCGTCGAACATACGAAAGAACGACACAAGGGTGTCATCTCGTCGATACGCCATCAGTTTCAACTGATGAAGCCTGAGAACTTGATACGTATTGCCAATGAGGTCGATGGCGAAGAGTTTGATCTCAATGCCGTTATTGACTATGTGATCGATCGCCGTGCTGATGGACAGCAGTCAGAACGAATCTACACAAAGCGGCTGCGCCGGCGTCGCGACGTTGCGGTCTCGTTCCTTTTGGACCAGTCGTCTTCGACGGCGCGCACGATTGGTCGTCATCCGCTGCAACCATACACACGTCCCGGACGGCGGATTATCGAGATCGAGAAGGAAGGTCTCGTACTGATGAGCGAAGCGCTCGAAGCTGTCGGCGACGTTTACTCGATCAATGGGTTTACTTCGGAGGGGCGCCGGAATGTGAAGTTTTATGTCGTGAAGGATTTTGATGAGAAGTACAACGACGAAGTAAAGCGACGCATCGGCGGCATTACTTATCAGAACAACACGCGTCTCGGAGCGGCGATTCGTCATGCAACCGCGCGGCTCGGGAAACAGGATGCGCGCACGCGTTTGCTGATTGTGCTTTCAGATGGGCGTCCGTACGACCACGATTACGGCGATGCGCGTTACGCGCGCGAGGACACGCGTGAGGCTTTGCGGCAGGCGAAGAATGAAGGCATCACACCTTTCTGCATTACGATCGATCGTGAATCCGAAGCTGAGTTGCGAGATCTGTACGGTGAGATCGGATATACGATCATTGACGACGTCTTGTCTCTGCCTGAGCGACTACCGGGCATTTATCGCAGACTTACGACTTAGCCACGGATTACACGGATTTTCCCCAGCCGCCGCCACCAGGCGTCTCGATTCGGATTCGCTCGCCTGCTTTCAGATCATGTGATCCTTTCGAGGAGAGTTTCCCGTTCTTTCCAGGTGCACCGTCTTTTCCACCGAACAACCCGTATGGACCACGCTTGCGGCGATCGCATAATAAAGACATGCGCGCGGGTACAAGTGTTTCGATCTCGCGGACGACACCGTCTCCGCCGCGCCACT
>DASTVU010000220.1:0-5582 GCA_035758935.1 Pyrinomonadaceae bacterium
ACGGGCGGCCACGGAGGGCCGCCCCTACAGTACGTTCCTCGGCGCTCATCAAGCGTGTTAGACTAAGTTCCCCGAATGAAATACTGCACTACCTGCAAAGCAAAATACGAGGACAGCGTTAGCTTCTGTTCGATTGACGGAGAGGTTCTCGAGGCTGATCCGGCTTCCATAGTCGATACCGTCCTCGACGGCCAGTATCAGATGGAGGCGCTGCTCGGTAAAGGCGGAATGGGAGCAGTCTATCGGGCTCGTCATATCCTCCTCGGCGACCGTGTGGCTATCAAAGTGCTGCCACCGGAAGTCAGAACCAATGCCGAATGGTTACGGCGATTCCGGCGTGAAGGTCAGGCAGCGCGGCGTTTTCGACATCCCAACGCAGTTACTGTTTACGATCTTCGTACGGCAGCCGACGGCACCATCTACATGGTGATGGAGTATGTCGAAGGGCATACTCTTGATCACGAGATCAAAACTCGCGGAAAGTTCACGGCCAAAGAGGCCTTCGAAGTTCTCACGCCGATCATGAGCGTTCTCGACACCGCTCACGCCATGGGTGTTGTGCATCGTGATTTGAAACCCGAGAACATTATGGTTGGAAAACCGGCGGAGAATGGTGAGCCGGTCGTGAAGTTACTCGATCTTGGTATTGCGAAGATGCGTGAGATCGCGGGCGGCGACAACGGAGGCAACACCGCGCTCACGATGGCCGGACAAGTTCTTGGCACTCCTTATTACATGTCGCCGGAACAGTGGGGAGAGATCCCGCGCGATGAGAGCACTGAGATCGATGGTCGTGCTGACATTTACAGTCTCGGTCTTGTCTTCTACGAAATGATCCTCGGACGGCGTTGTTTCTCGGGCAACACGTTGCACGAGTTGCGACGCGAGCACGTCAGCACAACGCCACGACCTTTGCACGAACTCGTGGCTGACATTCCGCGCGGTTTTAGTGAGGCAATCGAGCGCGCTACTGCGAAGGACCGCGGCGACCGTCAGGCCACTGCGCGTATTCTTGCTGACGAACTGCGGGCTGGGCTCGCTACACCGAGTCGATCTACTAGTCCACTTACCGATCAGGCCGGCGATTTGACCGAAACCGTCGCAGTCAACAATCGCGTGGCAACAAATGCCGACGTAAACGCACCAACGATTCTCACAGCTGACGCCACTCCGACGTCGTCGGTGGGACGAGCAGTTCCGAAGGATGATGGGACTGTCTTCGAACCGGCGAAACCGCAACCAGTTCCGCCACCGCAGCCCGGTCGTGACGCTTCTGCCACTGTCGTCGAATCAGCAGCAATGGCGTCGAGTGTGACTGTGCCGCAGGTTCCGAAACCTGCTCCGCAAGCACCGATAGTTGCTCCGGTTGTCGCACCTGCTTCGAAGAGCAAGGCAGGCTTACTGATTGGTGTTGCTGCCGTATTTGTGCTCTTGCTGGTCGCTGGTGTTGGAGGTTTCCTGCTTTGGAACAAATCGAAGTCGAATGGTGCGACTACCACCACCAACTCGAACACCACAACGGAAGTTGCGACTGTACCCAAAGAGGTTGGGCGCTACTGGCTCGTGCTCGGGTCGGCGGAGGCCGTTGGACCGAAAACCCAAGTTGCGGGATTAGTGCCGGTCGCTTCTGGTCAGCCTTTCAGTTTTCACTTTAACTTTGATGAGGACGGTTACCTCTACATCTTTGGTCCAGGGGAAAACAATCAGCTCATCGCTTTCTTGACAACAAAGCCCCAGCCTGACACCGGACTTACTACCAACAAAGTCAGCAAAGGGAAGGAATTCAGTTTTCCAAATGGCAACACTTTGACCCTCGACGAGAATCCCGGGACCGACAATTTTACGATCATTTTTTCGAAGTCACCGTTGTCGTCTCCGTCATCTTTAGACAAGCAGGTTACCTTTGAACCCCTATCTGCGAGTGAGCAGGCCGATTTTAAGGCGTTCCGATCGAAATATCTGGAAAAACCGCCTGTAATCGAGCTGGATGACTCAAACCCAAAGGCGCAGTTTGTGAAGGTTAAAACTGCTTCTGACCCAAGCAACAATCCTATTGTCTTCGACATCCGTATTCAGCACAATTAGCCCTTTGCGGGGCACGCTGTTTTGCCTCTAACCGAAAGAGCTTCTATTGCACGTGAACAACAAGGAGATCCCCGAATGCGATTAAGTGTGATGGTTTTTGGATTCGTTTGTGTTTGTGCTTTGGTGATTGGGGTTGCCGCGCCGATCGTGCAGGACGACGAAGACGTTCGTGGCGCATTTCTAACATCGCGACCAAAGGAGAAGGCTCCGACTTCCGACGCCGCTGCCAAACCAAGCCGCAGACGGCCCAAATCGAGCGGCGGTTCGAATATTTCGAACAAGCCTACGGACAAGACTCCTATAAAGCAGCCGATAAAGCAGCCGAATCCAGGAAACAAACCGGCACAGCCATCTGATCCAGCGACGCCAGTTAACGCACGGCGAATCGGACTCGGAGTTACGTTATTTATGCGCGACTCGAATGGTCTCGCAGTTCGCGTCGATCCGGAACACGTATTCCGAAAGGGCGATCGGGTTCGAATCCTGTTGGAAACGAACAGCGACGGTTATCTCTACATCTTCAACACAACCGATGACGGACCGGCAACATTGATTTACCCCGATGCTGCTCTCGACGAGGCGGGCAATTACCTTCAGGCACACGTGCCGTTCGAGATCCCGTCGAGTTCTTCGGCCGAGGAGCGACTGCGTTGGTTTGCTTTTGACGAGGTTGCGGGTACTGAACGATTGTTCTTCGTTTTTACGCGTGAACCTTTAGGCGGCATTCCTTTAGAGGACGAGCTGATTGCTTATTGCCGCGAAGCGAAAGAACGTTGTCCAATCAAACCGAATGGCGAGGTTTGGGCAGTTGTTCAAAAAGAGTCGCAGGAGCCGCTTAAAACAGACAAAGCAAAGCAATTCGGTCGGGCACAAACTTCCGGTGAGCAGGAAGCAACTGCGCGCGGTTTTGGACTGGCTAAGGATGACCCCCCGCCTTCATTGGTGATGATGGCTTCATCGACTCGTTCGACACTCGTCGCAACACTGGATCTGATTCATAAGTAACGTTATGTCGGATGCCCTCCTTGGAGTGGTGACTTGTCACCGCTCTGGTAAAAATACTAAAGCGCCAACAAGTTGGCGCACTCCAGGGAGGTCCGTAAGTCTTTATGCATGTTGAAAGGGAAGTGAAATGAGTTTTATAAAGAAAGTCACGAGTCTTTCGTTGGTCGCGCTGCTTTTATTTGCGCCAGTTGTTTCAGCGCAGTCGACTGACCAGGCAAGTACGGCCCTACAGGAGGGACGGCGACTATTGAAGCGCGGCCAGGCCGACAAGGCCCTCATCCAATTACGCAACGCGCTCAACCTCTACACTGCCGCGAAGAACAACAGCGGCATGGCAGCCACACACAACGAACTGGGCAATCTCTATTTACGACAGGGGCAGTATCAGGTCGCGCTCGATCACTACCAAAAGGCATTCGACGGGTTTATCGCCGGCGATCCAAAGAAGGATGCAGTGACCTCAGGAGTCGCATCGGCGGCGGCTCCTGCGGCCGTGACGACTGCTGCCTCTGCCGCTGCTGCAGTCGGAGACGACCGGTTCAACGCAAACTTGATGCTGGCGAAGATGGGCGAGGTGAATTTTCGTCTCGGAAAGACCGCTGAATCCAAAGCGGCGTATAGCCGAATGGTGGTGAGAAAGCCTGAAGGCGCCGCTGCAAAGGCTGGTCGACGCTTCGGAGGTTTGAGCGTGATTACAGGCGCCATTTCAACTGGTAAGGTTAGCGTGTCAGCGCCGACGAGCGCACTGACTATGGCGCTCGAAGCTAAAAAGGAACTCGATGAGTATCGCGTGTCGATCGTCTATTCGAGCTACGAGTTGGGAATGGGTCGCCTCGCTTATGCCGACGGAGATCTTGAAGCCGCAAGTAAACACTTTGATAACGCACTAGATGCCGCAGGCAGCTCCCTCGCCGGCATCGCAAAGCTCGGACAAGTGCGACGTTTTCGCGCTGCGGCGCGAACCAGTCTCGGTGACGTTGCGCTGAGACAAGGAAAGTTCAAGGACGCTTCGAAGTTTTACAACGAGGCTAAAAAAGGAGCACAGGACGATAAGCGTCTTGATTTGATGTGGCCCGCTCAACGTGGTCTGGGTCGCAGCTTATGGCTCCAGGCGGCGCAGGAAAAGGATCAGAAGAAAGGGTTAGCGTTACGAGAGCAGGCTGTCGCGAACTATCGTGAATCACTCGGCACCATCGAAACGTTGCGAGAGGGAAGCTTGCGCGCAGACGAATCGCGCACCACGTTTCTTGCGTCGATCAAAGACGTTTTCGACGAGGCCGCCGCAGCCAATGCAGCACTCGCGCTGATGACAAACCCGTCACCGGGTGCTCCACTCAGCGGCAAATCACTCGAGTATGCTGGAGAAGCGTTTCGCATCAGTGAACAGTCAAAAGCTCGTTCGCTGCTCGACATGTTGAGCGAAACCGATGCCGCGATAACTGAGGGTGTTCCCGCCGAGTTGCTAAAACGCAAACAGGAAAATCTCGATCGTCAACAGGACATCGCCGACGTTCTGACCGGAATCAACATCTCCACTGATGAAGTAAAAAAGAAACCGTCCGAGCTGGACGCCGATCTCGAAAAGTTGCAGCTTGAATATGAAGAGATCGAAAACCAGATCCGCACGGCGAGTCCGCGCTATGCATCGTTAACCGCAAACAAACCTTTTACGCTTGCAGAAGTGCAGCAGAACGTGCTCGACGATCAGACCGTGCTGGTCGAGTATGCGCTGCAACCCGACGACTCATATCTTTTCGTAGCGAGCAAGGGAGCAGTGAACCTGTTCAAGTTGCCGCCACGAATGAACATCGACAAACTCGCGATGGATCTGCGTGCACAACTGATTCCCTCGAAGCTACAGCGCCGGATTGTCGGTATCGACGTCGCTGAAGCGAATCGTGGGCTTGGAATCGCATCGACGGCGCCTGAAGACGTCGCACCATTCATAGCCGCATCGAATGCGCTGTACAAAGTCGTGCTTGAGCCGGCAGCGGGAATGATCGGAGAGAAGCGCCTGATGGTCGTCGCAGACGGCGCCCTCAATTACATTCCCTTCGAAGTATTACTCAAGACTTCAGACACCGGAGACTTTTCGTCACTCAATTACCTCGTCAAGTCGAACGAAGTCGTTTATGCGCCGTCGGCTTCAGTTGTGGGCGCAATCAAACAACAACGGACGAAGAACGTCAGTCGCACGATGCTGATCATCGCTGATCCGGTATTCAACTCAAATGACGCACGAGCTCAAAAGAGAACAGCTCCGCCCGCGAGTGACGCTGACGTCAGAGGCCTTGGCATTCAAAGCGCACTCGCAGACGTAAGCGGCTCTGCTCCGGCAGCACCCAGCGGACAAATGGAAGGATTGCCACTCGCACGCCTTAACGGCACACGTACGGAAGCGGACCAGATCTCCAAGCTAGCCAAGGCCTCAGGAGGCCAGGCTGACGTTTGGCTCGATCTCGACGCAAACGAAGACAATCTCGGCGCGCGAG
>DASTVU010000221.1:0-3079 GCA_035758935.1 Pyrinomonadaceae bacterium
ACGAGCCCAATCTCGATCTTGGCAGATTCGGCACTCGCGTCGGTTTCGTCTGAGAGAGCGACTGCTGGACCATCGCCGCGGTAAGCGAGGAATCCACGGGTGATCGCCTCTTCGACTTTCCGCTCCTCTGGACTCATCACAAGAGGAGCAGGTGCGTCGGCATTTCTCTCTGCCGCGTTGGCTCCTGCAAAGGAAACACTTCGCGCGCTCATTCTTCCAAGAGATATTTCGAGTGCTGCTTCGTCGGCTGCCAGTTCAGCTTCATACTGTCTTCTCAAAGCGTCCTGGCTGGGTTTGGCTGCTCGCCGCGCAGGTAGTTGTGTCGAGAGGTCGCTGGTTTGTCCGGCTTCGAGCAAACTGTCGAGAGCAGTAAGTATAGTTGTGTTGGTAGAAAGATTTCCGTGTTCCTCTTTAATGAAGTACGTCGGTACTTGTTTCTTGCCATCGGGCGACTTCAGGAATCCGAGACGATGTGTAACGCGACCATCGCCATCGAGTGTCATCTGGTATCCCTTAGTGCTGTCGAGCTTGTTCCAATCGCTGATATCCGAGTACGTAGGCTGATCGTAGCCCGCCACATAAATCATGCGATCGAAATCGATCGCATCTTTCAACCACTGGTGATGATTCAGTGCGCGCGTGAGGTGTTGCTGTGGAACGTTCACGTTGAATTTGCTGTAAGTGCCGGAGTTGTAGAGTGGTGCGATATTACTCATCTCGTCCGGTGAGGGCATCATTTGATACGAACCAACAAATGAATTGAACGTTTCGAGTAGTTCCTGACGATCGTGACGAATATCCAGTCGCGCCAGTTTTCGCACCAGGCCTTCGAGACCGGTGATGACTTGCGGAATCGCAAAGGATCCCAGATTGGGAGTGCCCAGCATGATGAGACGCCCACCTGCCTTGCCGTTCCCTTTTTGATCCCACATCGTGCGCCAACGATTTGGATATTTCTTGATGAACGTTCGCGATACGAGTCCGCCCATGGAGTGGGCGACGATATGAACAGGCGCATCGTTGTCGAACCAACTACCGAGGTTCGCGTTCAACGAATCCGCAGCGAGGTCGAGATCTTTGCGCCAGTCAAAATAAAAATCCTTCACATTCCAGTTGCCGGATAACTTCAGCAACATCTCGCCGTAGTAGCGCTTCATGGTGCCGGAAGCAGTCACTGTGAATTTGGAGTTTGCTTCCGATCTGCCGTCGTCGCTCAAGCGGAGACGATCGAGCCAGCCGCGCAAAATTCGAAAAGCGTTAACCCACGTGAGATCACCTGCACCACCACTGCTGACGCTGAGCTCTGCACCCATGATGCCGTGAATGACTACGACGTTACCCTTTTGCTTAGCGTCAGTACCGCGACTCACCCTTCGCTTCAACGCCATACTGTGCATTCGCTGGTAGCGCTCGTCGCCGAGATGCACACGCAAAGCCTTTTCCTCCTGAAGACTCGGACGGATGAGCAAGTTTGCTAACTCTTCGGGATTGGCTCTTTCGACTTGGGAAATGAAGGCACGTTCGTTGAACATTGGTTACCCCGTAGGTTTGGATCTGATTAGAAGCTGGACAGACAGTCGCCCGAGAGGCGAGGGCTGGTATTGGAAACACGCCGCTTATACGCTCCCTACTTAACCCATGTCAATTGTCATTCTTTTGTTTCTAAACGCCGCGCGGGCTTTGCACAAAAGGTCGAAAATTCCGCCAACGGAAGTTGGCGGATGGTTCAGGTCCTTTCTACAAACCGATTCTAAAACCAAATTCTAATCCCGCCCACGGGAGTGGGCGGATACTTCAAGTCCCCACTCAGTAAGGACGTGAACAATCCGCCAACTTCCGTTGGCGGGATTTTAGAACTATTTGTACAAGGCCGAGTCCGCGGGGAATGCCAGAAACAAAGGGAAACACTTCAATTTTCCGGCAAAACCAGCAAAATGGTTAAATTCTGAGGCCTTTTTAGTCTTGCCTTTGCTACTTGGGGCCACTATGATGCTCGGCTGTTTGGGTTTTAATTAACTGGAGGAACCAAAGACCGTTGTTTAGTGATCAGTTTCGTCGCGGAGAGTCAGACAAAGGTAAGTTATCGGGAGTGAAGAGCTCCCGGCTGATCTCCGGTCTTTCGGATGTCGCCTGGCGCGCGTTTCAGTCAGTCAACCAGCGGCTGCCGGAAGGCGAAGCCATTCGGCCCAACTGGGCTCCCGGTCCTCTTCTAAAATCCTACGAACGTAGTGCGCCACCACTTGGTTTCCCACGCGAAACCGACAGTCTCTGTCCAACCTGCGTAAAAGAAGTTCGCAATGCTGTGATCTCCGGCGCGGTGCCGCTCGAAACGTTGATGAACGAGCATCCCGGTGAGATCAAGGCGCAGATCGTCGAAGACAACGGACAGGTTGTGATGAAAAAGACTTGTCCAAAGCACGGCGATTTCGAAGATGTGATGTCAACCGATCCTGCGTTTCTTGAGAGGATTGAATCACTCTTCTTTGGTCGTGACTTCCGCGCTGCGGAAGACAAAGACGTGCACAAGCACGGGACCTCGAACATCAAGTTTGGACGCGGCGCTGTTTTGACTGTTGACCTGACCAACCGCTGCAACATGATGTGCAATCCGTGCTTCATGGATGCGAATCAGGTTGGTTATGTTCACGAGCCAACGTTTGAAGACACCAAAGCGATTCTCGATCGTGCCGTCTCCTTTAAACCACGTCGACAGGTAATCATTCTCTTCTCCGGCGGCGAGCCGACGCTCTCGCCTTATTACCTCGAAGCTGTCGCTTACGCAAAGAAGATCGGGTTCTATCGAATACTCGCAGCGACCAACGGCATTCGTTTCGCTGAAGATCTCGAATTCTGCAAAGCAGCCAAGGCTGCGGGACAACACGGTGTCTATTTACAGTTCGACGGCGTCAGCGAAGAGAAGAACAAGCATCGCGGCGTCGGCAACTTGTTCGACGTTAAATTGCGCGCGATTGAAAATCTCGCTGAAGCCGGTATCAAAGTCACCCTCGTTGTGACGATCGTCAACAATCTCAACAACGATGGTATCGGACAGATCGTCGAGTTCGCCGCGAAGAACATC
>DASTVU010000222.1:0-4082 GCA_035758935.1 Pyrinomonadaceae bacterium
ACGGGCGGCCACGGAGGGCCGCCCCTACAGTACGTTCCACAGTGCCCATGATTACTATTGATTCGAGTGTCGAACAACAAGAGCTGATTAAGCGCGTAAGCGTGCTCGCGCGTGAAAACTTTGCGCGGCGTGCGGCTGAGTACGATCAAACTGCAAGTTTTCCGACGGAAGATTTTGAAGACTTATTCAGCGCGGGCCTGCTCGCTCCAGTCGTCCCGAAAGAGCACGGCGGTCACGGCCTTGGTCCATACACGGGCGACGTCTTCACCCTCTGGATGATGACCAAGGAAATCGCGCGCGCCGATCTCTCACTCGCGCGTTGCTGGGAAGGACACGTCAACTCTCTCGTACTGCTCGACGGCATGGCCACCGAAGAGCAAAAGACCCGCTGGTTCAAAGGCGTCGTCGAACGTGGTGAAAAATGGGTCGCATGGAGCGGTGAACCGCAAGCTCGCAAACCCGACGAACCCGTTCGCTTCGGTACCACAGTCGAAAAAGTTGACGGCGGCTACATCGTCGACGGAAACAAAGCGTTTGCTACGAGTGCGGGAGGCGCACAGTGGGCCATACTTCTCGTGAACACCGCAGGACCAGGCGGAGTTCGTCACGCAGACGCCGCGAATCTCGATTCAGTGTTGATGATGGCGTGCAATCTTTCCGATCCAAGCGTTGAGATCGACACCTCCTGGTGGGATCCGATTGGAATGCGCGCAACCGCCAGTCATCTGGTCCACTTTCGTCGCACTTTCATTCCCGACGAAGACCTGATCGGCTATCCGGGACAGTATCTGAAAGAAGGCTGGCAAACGTGTTTTATTCCGCATTACGCCGCGACTTTTCTCGGTGCAGCCGAAGCTGCATACGACTACGCACTTAACTACATCACGACACAAAAGAAGATTCACGATCCATACGTGCAGCACCACATCGGTCAGATGTCTGTGAATGTCGAAACCGGACACCTGTGGTTACGGCAAGTGGCTCGTTTATGGGAAACGGGCCGGTATCTCGAAGCGCAGCTCGGAGGTAGTCGCGCAAGGCACGTCATGGAACATCTCGCCGAAGACACGGTGAAACAAGCAATTCGCGCGTGTGGTGCACGTTGCCTGATTCGCCCGAGCTCGCTTGAACGCGTCTATCGAGATCTATCTTTTTATGTTCGGCACGACAACGACGATCAGATTCTGGCAACGATTGGGAAATCGATACTTGGTCTCACTCACGATCCGTCTTTTTACAAACCATAGGTGCAAAATTGCTCACGGAAAAACGCAAGTACAGTCTTGGAATCTGGGCTCTGGGTCTTGGCTTCTATCTCTTTTACACACCTTACAGTGGTCTGACGAAAGCTCTTTCAAACGGCCTTCTCACCGGCACCAGCGGACCTGTTAAGGGAACGGTGTTATTGCCCGTCTCCGCCATCGCTACCGTTGTAGGCATGCTTGGGTTCATCACGGTGATGGGCTGGTGGAAGTATGCCGGACGGCGCGAGTTCTTCGGACTCAAGATTCCCTTCCCGAGACGCCTGACGTTTCTCTCGGGCGTGTGCATGGCGACGATCATGGGAACCACGACGCTCGCATTTACTTTTGGCGGCCTCTCGATCGTGTTGGTGCTGGTTATGTTGCGCGGGGGGACACTGGTTATCGCGCCGATCGTGGACTTCATCGTTGGTCGTCGCGTGCGCTGGTTTTCCTGGACCGCGATGCTTGTCAGTTTGGCGGCAGTGCTGGTCGCGCTGAGCGATGCTTCATCGTACACCTTGACAGTCGCTGCAATCATTGATGTCGCTGCCTACCTGGCGGCTTATTTCTTCAAACTGCAGTTTATGAGTCGTCTGGCAAAGTCGGACGAACGAACAGCGACCCTGCGCTACTTCGTCGAAGAGCAGATGGTCGCTTCCCCGCTGCTGGTGGTGGTACTGGTGGTTCTGGCATTGATCGGTTACGGCGATGTGATGATGGGATTTCGCACCGGGCTAACAACCTTCGTTACGACTCCAGGCGCCGTGTTTGCTGCGCTGGTGGGCCTGTTTTATGCAGCGCTCTGCATCTGCACGACTTTGATCTTTCTCGATCGTCGTGAGAACACATTCTGCATGCCGATGCACTGTGGTTCGAGTATGCTTTCGGGATTTACTGCGACGGCGATTCTGGCTTACTTCTACAATCAGAGCTCACCAACGATTGCACAGAACGTCAGCGCGGGCTTTATTGTCATCGCCCTCGCGTTTTTGTCGCCCTTGCATCACTTCAATCGCGTTCTGGAGAAGGTCAAACGTTTCCTCGGCTTTTTACCACCGCTGCCGCAACCACAACGCGTGTTTTTGTTTGTGTGCAGCGGCAATACCTGTCGTTCGCCAATGGCCGCCGCCATCGCGAATGCCGAAATCGCTACGCGACTTGGTATTCCATATAAGGCCCTCGAAACCGTGAACGTCCGCGCGCTCAGTGCCGGGGTGTCGGCAAGGGTTGGCGCCCCAATTACTCCGGAAGCAGCAGAGGTTCTGGAGTCTTTGAGCGTGCCGGTAAAACCGCACGCAGCGCGAAATCTGACGCCAGAATTGGCTGCCGAAGCAGAAATGATCTTTTGTATGACCAGTGCGGTCCGCAAAGCCGTGATCGAGATGCTGCCGTCAGCAGCAAACAAAACTCTTTGTCTCAGCGCCGAGGCCGACGTCGACGATCCAATTGGTAAAGGAATGGCTGCCTACGTGAATTGTGCGCGCCAGATCCAACGTCTGGTCCAACTGCGATTCGACGAACTCAGGGTCGGCGCATTGGCATAAGCCACGGATTAACACGGATTGACACTGATCAGAAGAGTTTTCTTATCTGTGTAATCCGCGTCTATCTGTGGCTAAACAAATGAAATTAATCGTATCTCACCTGGAGGCGGTGCGAACTTACGTCACTCGTGAGTTGTACTGCATCCAGCACGATCTGATCACAAACCATGGCTGGAGACATATCGAAGCTAATGCACTCTGGCACGGCGCGGGTTCGTTGGAGCACAAGTTACGTATCGCGCTCGGCGAATTGCCCGAACTCATCATCTTTTGGGAAGCTTACGAGCTTGTTTACAGGTATGCTCGTGAGATGCAGATCCTGAAGTGCCGCAAGTTTTTCTTTGCCGACGATCTGCACTGGTGGAACCGGCGCATGCGCGAAATCAGGGTGATTGTTTTCGCCGTGTCAGACGTAATCCTTAGCTCAGTGGCCTATCGTTGGACCAGTTTATTTCCTGAGCTTTCGAGGAAACGGGTTGTATGGGTGCCGCACTCGGCTTCAACCGATTTTATGTTGCCGTTCAACCCCGGCGCGGAGAACGCGATTTTTCTTAGTGGCGCCATCAACGAAGCATATCCGCTGCGCCAACGGATGTTGCAGTTGCACCGTGAAGGGTCGTATGCGATCAGGTATCATCGCCATCCCGGCTATTATTGCGGTTACGACTACGAGCGAGATGGAAGAATCGGTCGTGGTTATGCCGAGAAAATTCGGGAGTGTCGAGTTGGTTTTGCTGACAGTGTATTTCCGTATGCGTATCTAGTGGCGAAGTTCTTCGAGATTCCCGCGACGGGCGCGTTGTTATTGGCCGATGATACAGTCAGCGAACCTCTCAACAGACTGGGTTTTGTGGCTGGTCGCCATTACGTGGCGGTTTCGCAATCGAATCTGGAGTCGCAAATCGAGTATGTGCTTTCAGAAAGCAACCACGACGAGTTGGACCAGATAAGAAGAAACGGCTACGCCCTGGTTCACGAGCAACATAAGACCAGCGATCGCGCGCGATTTATAAACGCAGTTTGCGCTGCTTAAGTTATGCGAGTATTGCTTTCATCAGATCACGAATATCCTTCCAGCAACGGGCATGGGAGTGGTTTGCACCCGAAGCCCTTCCCTTCCGGCTCGGGATACATCCTTCACGATCTACTGGCTAAAGGTCTCGCCGAACTGGGCCACGAAGTCTCTTATCTTGTGCGGCGATTACGTCCGAATTTTTCTCCGACCTCAATCCCAGACGGAATCAAATTGATCTTCGAGCCGGATTTCAATGCCGACGTTCTGCACACCATTTCC
>DASTVU010000223.1:0-6491 GCA_035758935.1 Pyrinomonadaceae bacterium
TTCGGCGGGGGTTCTGGTTTGTCGAACTTCGCTTCATCCATACCGAACCGTGGCTCAGTCGGCTGTTGCTGAATGACAAAGAACCATCCTTCCTGCTTATGCGGCGCCTCGCCCAGTGCCTCTGCGTCAGTAAGTGTGAACCCGAGGAATGTGACATCGGGCTTGAGCGTGCCGCGGAAAAGTGGATGGCGTTCGTCTTCTGATTTTGGAGCCAGGGTCAACTTCCCATCCTTCTTGATTGCGGGCACAGCGTAGATGACTGTATTCGGATAACGTCGCAGCAACTCGCCGCGAATGAGTAACACGAGGGTGCCGGTTGAATTCGGTGAATTACCTCCAAGCTTACGATCGCCCCAGTTCGTGATCGCATCGATGTCCTGTTTGCTATCGTCCTCGGTGTCCCAGAACTGCTGGAAGTACGTGCCGCGCTGATCGGTGGGATAGTTGCGCCAGAGCAGTTCGTGGCTCATCTCCGCGTTTAGTCCAACCAGGAACGACTCAACGAAATTCGGATTCGGCTGAAGCAACGTAACGGTGTTTGGTGGCACGTGCTCTAATCCGGGGAATAGAAAATCCTGCGAGATATCACGCAACGCTTCATACATCGGCTGCGGAAAACTCGGCGCATCCATGATCGGCTCGAGTGGATCTTCAGTTGTCTTTGTATCGTCGGCGATGACGAGTGACGCCTGAACACGCGTCTTGATCGTGTTTTCGGGATTGAGACTTGGCAGTAGAGACTTGCTGATTTCTTCGAGGTTCATCGCGGGCGCGAGAAGAGCAGACGCGGTTGCCGGTGGCGCAAAAGCTTTCTGGAGATACCTGTGCAGGTCTTTCGCTGTGTTCTTGAACGTTGTCGCATCTTTGCCTTCTGCGGGCGCATTCATAGCAAAGTTGAGCAGGATGCGGATCTGACCTTCGGGCGCCACAGTGAAATCGTTCCCGAGTTTTGGAAACGGCGATTCGAGTGCTGCCAGTGCGCGTTCAAAACGAACCGTCTCATTTAACTTGAAAGTCGTCGCCGCCGGAACTTGAGTGGCGATTGCATTGATCTTCACCATTCCGACTTCACCCATTTGAAATGTAGTGAGCGTGAGAGCGCTCCTCAGAGTGGAGACAATGCCGATCGGCTGAACGCCAACAGTCCGGAAACGCGTGTTGATGGCATTACGCGGACTCGAGAGCTGCCGCAAAGTAGCTGAGACCGCGCGATCGGGCATTGCTGAGTCAGAAATTCTCTTGGACAGGAGCGCCCTTACTTTTGTAGTTGCATCCTGAACAACGATGCGTGCTTGTGCAGAGGCTGTAACTTTCAGCAGTGTTTCCGGCGAGAATCGTTTGAAGTGTTTGGTGTAGTAAACGCCATTGACTGCGCGACCGAGTTGAGCTTGTCGTCGTATCTGGTTGATGCGCTCGATCTCTCCGAGTTGTTCCCACGCCGAAGCCATTAACTGCTCTTGTTGAGTTTGTATGACCTGGGTGCCGAGTGCAGCGACAGCGCGATGGCGTGGATCGAGATTCAGTTCATCCAACCAGGTGAGAGGAGCCGGAGGAATGTTGATGGTGTGACGCGCTGCATGCCAGCAGCCGTAGATTGGTGGCGCAACGATCGGATCTTTGTTTTGGGGATCGCCTTGAGTAACCAGCCATGGTTCATCCAGAATCTTTTTAAGCTCAGCCTGGAAAGGTGTCTTTGTCGTGTTGGGCCAATCAGCGGCGGGACTATTCGGAACTCGTAACGCACCTTCGAGTTCGAGTGTCGTTTCAGCAGGTACGACGGCGCGCTTCCCGAATGCTTGACCAATGTCGACCTGGCGCTTGCCGAGGCCGGGAATGTCACGCAGATCCGCAGGTTTTAGCAGTCCAACGAGAGCTTCGAAATCACCGCTGGTACCCGTTCTGAATTCCCAGTGGTAATACACGGGCAACGTAACTGATGCAGCGCCTGACTCCCAGGCGGGTTTCAGTTCATTCTCCTCATTCACTTCTGCATCGCGACGAATCGGTAATCCAAGACCCGCTTTTCTGCCTAAATCAAATGTAGGCACGACGCAGGCAATGTAGTGCGTTAACGGATCGAGACGGCGCGGACACAACAATCGCGAAACCGTAAGCGCCGGATTGCCTGCCAATGCGTTTTGCAGCGAGGTTTTGTCAGGCGATGTACCTGCTACTTGAACGTGTACCCACGCCCACGATTCCGACAAGTCGGGCAATTCATCGCTAGCGCCTGACGTGATTTCGAGAATCGGAAGCGTCAGATTGCCGCCGCTGCGCAACGTAACGCCATCCCTTTTCTTCACGACCACGAGACATAGCCACGGGCGCAGAATTCCAGTTGCATCAGCTTTTGCGGGCGTGAGAAGCCAGGGGAAATCCGGACGATCAAATTCGATTGCAGGGAAGTAATTCGGCTCGAAATCAAACGACTGGTTGCGTGGTTCAGTGCGTACGACTTGTTGCTGATCGATACCCGTGACGTCGCCTGGTCCATAAAGGCGCACTGTTTGCGTTATCGGATTTGGATCATTACTGATGTGAAGGTCGACTGATACGGATACAACACCCCGCTGATCGGCGCTCCGGTCAGCGACTTGAATGCTTGATGCAGCACCCTGCCGTACCCACGGTAGAAAAATGTAGTTTGCCGTATCAGCCATCTTTGTCGATTTCTTCTCTGTGCAACCTCTGTGTTCTCTGTGTCTCTGTGGTTTATCTAATTAGTAGATTCAACAACCACAGAGACACAGAGAACACAGAGGTTGCACAGAGAACCCAAGCTAAGTCTCAACCTTCAGATCGGATGGTCGAACGATTCGGAAAGCGCTCGCTTTCACCGGATCTTGTTGCTTCAGTGTGCTCACGGTCTGCTCGGCTTCTGAGTACGACATGGGTTTGGTTGCGGCAACGCCGGCAACAGCCTGTAGCGTCTCTTCTCCAACTATGGTCCAGCCTTCCTTTGCAATCTGGTGTTTACCAATGACAGTGCGATATCTTGCTTCGCCCGTGCGTCGCAGAGCACTGCTGCCCGCGGCGCCGAAGCGTGCCTGTTTTATGAAGCGTGGGCCAGGCAATTGATAGAAAAGAGTTTTTCCCTTATCGACCGGATCCGCAGGTCGTGGCTCGTTTGTTTCTTTGTCGATAATCCACGTTTCAAATTCGATGGCATTCACGTGGATTCGAGCTTCTTCGTCCTCGGGAATCTCAAATGCACTCGATCCGAAACTCACACCGGCATCCATCTTCTCGAACGACGGCCGGGAAAGTTTTTTATCGTCGCTCATTTCGGTGAACTGCGCCGGAGCGAAGAAATCTCTCTCGGTATCGAGCGTTTGTTGTTGATTGCCGATGATTATTTTCTCGATCGAGAAGCGGCGCGAACCTGAAGGCGCATTTGGCCCAAACTTCGAGATGTCAAAGTTCAACGGCACAACCGTCTGTTTGATCGTCAATGTGCCGAGTGGGTGAAGCAGTACATCGGTTGACGCACCGGGTTGTGCTCGCAGCGTGACCATCGCACGTTGACCAGTCGGGAGCTGACTTTGCCAGTTACTTTGTTGACCGAGGGCTTCTCTCAACAACGGCGATACGTCTACAGTTTCGGCCGGCGGTGGTACTTCACCTTTAATGAGAGTCTTGTCGAAGCGGATCGAAACGTCCCACCATAAAATTTCAAACGTTGCTTTGCCTTTGACGTGCAGCGGACGCGGACCTGCCAAAGTTCCTTCAACGCGAACTTTGAACAGATTAGTGGAGCCACGTTTGAGCTGGACTTGCGCAAAAAAGGACGCTTCGAAGCGGAATGGAGAACGC
Source organism: Pyrinomonadaceae bacterium (assembly GCA_035758935.1). Classification (GTDB taxonomy): domain Bacteria; phylum Acidobacteriota; class Blastocatellia; order Pyrinomonadales; family Pyrinomonadaceae; genus PSRF01. The sequence continues at coordinate 3,814 of DASTVU010000223.1, forward strand.
TGGATCAGTACGTCAAATCCGATCTCACCCTGAATGCTGAATCCAGCTCCCGACGCATAGAGCTCAGCGCGCGCACCAAACTGGACCGTGTTCGATGTCAACGCGAAATACGCTTCGCACCGCAGTCGCGGGTTGTCACCCGATGAGAGATTGATGGCAACACGCTTCAGCTTCGGGAAGTTCGGTGGCGGATTGAACGCGGGATGAAAACCACCGATCGCGAGCGTAAAGTTTGGTGAGTCGCCCCAGTTAGACCGCATCGCCATTTCGCCACTGATGGTGAAAGTCTTGGCGAGGCGCGAATCGTAGAGGGCGGCGTCAATCGATGCGTTTTTCTGATCGAAATCGATAATTCCGATTGCGTCGAGGTGGAATCTAACCAGGTCCTGCTTCTCAGTCGGCAGGATTGATTTGATCTGGCCCATCACGACCATGCGGGAACGCCCTTTGAATTCGACCGCAATGCCAAGACTCATCGTCAGGATCGGCGACAACGGTGAATCCCCCCACGTGATCTGGACCATCCCGCCGATGAAGTGATGACCTTTCGCGATGGGAAACACTGTGCCGAGCGTCGCGAACAACGTGGGCGCGTTGCGAATCGGATCTTTCGGAAAGAGAATGCTGTCGAGAGTGTGATTCTTGACGCCGGCCTGTAATGCGGTTTCATTAAACGTGCGATGAATACCGAGTATCACGCCGAGACCCGTCATCGTGAATCCGAGACCGAGTGGCCACATAAACTCGGCGGTGAGAATGATGACAAGCGAGTATCCTTTGCTTCCATCGGGCAGCTTCGTGTTGATCAGCCCTACTGCCTTCAGCGTCATACTGACGCGCTTGAGATTAAGATTGACTTGAAGAACGCCCGCGTACTGTCCCTTGTCGCGATCGAAAAGCAGGAAGCCGCCACCCTCAACACCATGCGCATCGATTGCCAATCCAACCCCGTTCGGTGGTTTGAAACCAATCGAGAACTCCGGCTTTTTCTTTTCCGGAAACTCAACCCGCGCCTGAAGTCCGAGTCGCTCGACGACCGCGGTGATGGGACCTAATTGCAAGCCGAGACCGGCAGAGATCTCTGTCGTTACGTGAGGCGGTGTCTCCTCGGTAGTTGCCGTCAAACTGAGCATCAGTTGATGAACAATTACCGGCCCTAGTTTCTTAGCGATCGGAATGATGACTTCGAGGCCAGTGCCGCCTTCAAAGTAGAGGCCGCGTTCGGTTGATAGCCCGACTCCAAGATCGAATGAGATGCGCGTTTCTTTGGTCGGCAGAAGCTCGTTAACAAAACCATCCGCATCCTTGTTGGCCGCGATAACCAGCGCAGCATTTTTTGCGATTAGCTTTAGACCGGCTTCGCTCGTGGAGGCCTCACCGGAAAGCGAAATGCGCTCAAATTCCAGGCGGGTGCCTTTTCGATCCGGGAAGACGTTAGGCAACGCGGATTCATCCGGCGGTTGTTCGAGAGTGACTTCGAGTTTTGCGTCTGATGGTCCATGCGCGATTGGCTTCCCGTTTCTAATAAAGAAGTCCATGGCGACAGCCGAACTGAGTTTGGTGATCAGACTCCAGTTATCACCAAAATCGAGTTCAACCTTAGTTGCGCCACCAAAACCGATTAGGAAGCCTGGTTCGCCGTGAACACGTGGCACCCACGTCATGGTGCAGTTGACAGAAGTCTCGACTTCTTCCCCCGCTGAATCCCCAATGCCGATGATCGAAAAGGTGAGCGTACGGTCTGCGATCCGATCGGCTATCGGAGTTGTGGAAACAGGCGAGGCATCCCACGCATAAATGCTATCGGCGATGACTGCTACGTCGCGCCTTGCAAACGGGCTTGGTGATTCCGCGTGAGCTTTGAGACGGTCACTTTCGACGTATGCAAGTGCAATCGCCAATGGCAGAAAAGTGAAATCTGACAGTCTTCGTGCGTCAGCTTCGGTTTCGAGCGGAAAAGTTGTGGTGAGTGTGTCGATGGGACTACTGATGACATCCCAGATCTGATTGACGGCTTTAGAGGAATCTCGAAAGCCTAAGTCGAGCAGGAAGGCGCCAACCTTCTTGAGCCCGTTGGCGAAAGCGATTGAGTTGCCTTTGACGATCGGGTCGCTGGTGGCAATGCTTTCGAGGAAAAGCACTGGCTCCGCAAACCAATACACCTTGGGCCAGTGGAAACGGGCATAGTTCGTAGCCAGGAGGCCGAGGATGGCATGTACGGTGGCCTCATCGACCTTTCCTTGTTTGTCTGTGAAGTTTGCGATGCTCTCAATTAGATCGATCGCGTCGTCGAGCATTTCGAGAAAAGCTTCTACAGTCGGATCGGCTGTGTTTTGATAACGAGCGATGCCGCCTAACTTTTCTAATTCTTCCGGCGTCAAATCAACGAGCTTTTTGACGTTGTTCGGATCGAGACCGAGGTCCTCATAGATCGCTTTCACCACACCGTCATCCGAAAGGTGCTCAGCCAACCACGAAAGACTATGGTGGAGTGCGCCGGCGATTTTTTGCAGGACGGTCATCGTGAGTCTCGGATAATCACAAAATCGTCTTCGGGTTTCTTCTCCGAAGGGCTGCTGAGCGGCACCTTATGAAGCGTGAAAAGCGCGGGCTTTTCCAATGTTTCAGCGCCGACGGACGGAAACGCGGTGTAGAGTTCCTGTACGGCTACGGGTGTT
>DASTVU010000224.1:0-5731 GCA_035758935.1 Pyrinomonadaceae bacterium
TGAAGGATGTTTTTAAGAATGACTTTCGTGTTGGCGCGGCGCTGAACCGGAGACAGATCTTTGAGCAAGATACTCGCGGCGCACAGATCGTCAGCACTCACTTCAATAGCATCACTCCCGAGAACATTCTGAAGTGGGCTCTGGTCCATCCCGAGCCTGAGCGTTACGACTTTGCCGCTTCCGATCGTTTTGTTGAGTTCGGCCAGAAGCGCGGGATGTTCATCGTTGGGCATACGCTCGTCTGGCACAACCAAACACCTCGTTGGGTGTTCGAAGACGGAAAAGGGAATCCTGCGGATCGTGAGACGCTGTTGAAGCGCATGCGCGATCACATCTTCACGGTTGTCGGTCGTTACAAGGGCAAAATCAAAGGCTGGGACGTAGTCAACGAGGCACTGAATCAGGACGGCACGATGCGCCAGTCGCCGTGGTTCAAGATCATCGGCGAAGACTATCTGGTCCAGGCCTTCAAGTTTGCTCACGAAGCAGATCCGAGCGCCGAGCTCTATTACAACGATTACGATCTGCAACTGCCTGCGAAGCGTGCGGCCGGCGTTGAACTGATCAAGAAATTAAAGGCGGCGGGTGTTCCGATACACGGTGTCGGATTGCAGGATCACAATCAACTGGAATGGCCTTCAATTGCCGACGAAGATGCGACTCTCGCCGCATTCTCGGCTTTGGGACTCAAAATCCACATCACCGAACTTGATGTCGACGTGCTGCCGCGAACTACGAAGATCGGTGCAGATTACGCCGTCGACGATCCGGTCACGCCGCAGTTGAATCCTTACGTCGATCGCTTACCCGACGCGAAGCAGCTCGCGCTGGCAAAGCGTTATGCGGAGTTGTTTCAGGTCTATCTCAAACATAGAGACGCGATTGAGCGCGTAACTTTCTGGGGCGTGACCGACGGAGATTCGTGGCTGAACAATTGGCCCATGAAAGGCCGTACGAATTATCCGCTCCTGTTCGATCGTTTCGGCAGAGGCAAGCCGGCATTAGCAGCAGTCATTAACACTAGTAGCGCGAGTTTGAAGTTGCCGGTTGAACTGACTGCTGAGCAGGACCATCGTCGCTTGATGGATCTTTTGCGTATCACGTCACTCAGACCTGGCGTTAATGGCAACGATCCACACGCGCCAAACGCCGCAAACTACGATGAAGCGAAAGCGAACCTGTATTCCGCTCTTCCTGATCCGTTGCTGCTAAAGAACGGTAAGCGCGTCACGACCGCAAAGATGTGGTGGGACCAGCGCCGCGCCGAGATCGTTGAAGACTTCGATCGTGAAATGTACGGCAGAGTTCCAACCAATGTCCCACGAGTCGAATGGGAAGTGATTGAAACAAAACAAGAGGTCAAATACGACATCCCTGTCGTCTCGAAAAAGATAATTGGTCACGTTAACAACTCTGCTTATCCACTCGTCAATGTAGATATTCAGTTATCACTAACTACTCCGGCGAAGGCAGCGGGGCCTGTTCCCATCATCATGGAACTGAGTTTCGTGTTCCCGCCTGGGTTTAGACCGCCAGCACCGCAGACGCCACCGGCTGATCCGTGGCAACAGCAGGTTCTAAATCGAGGTTGGGGATACGCGAGTCTGATTCCCACGAGTGTTCAGGCCGACAATGGCGCCGGCTTAACGTTGGGCGTTATCGGACTAACCAACAAAGGTCAGCCGCGCGGGCTCGACGACTGGGGCGCGTTGCGCGCGTGGGCGTGGGGTGCGAGCCGAGCGCTTGATTATTTTGAGAGTGACAAAGCTGTGGACGCGAAACGAGTCGGTCTCGAGGGTCATTCGCGCTATGGCAAAGCGGTGCTTGTCGCGATGGCGTATGATCAGCGCTTTGCAGTCGCATATGTGAGCTCGTCGGGCGCGGCAGGCGCGAAACTTCACCGGCGTAACTGGGGCGAACTCGTCGAGAACATTGCTTCCTCCGGCGAGTATCATTGGATGGCCGGCAACTATCTCAAATATGCAGGACCGCTCAACTGGAACGACTTGCCCGTAGACTCACATGAACTGATCGCGTTGTGCGCACCGCGTCCGGTGTTTATCGGAGTGGGTGACAAAGGCGATTATTGGGTCGATGCGAGGGGAATGTTCCTCGCGGCTGTCGCGGCCGGCCCGGTATACAAACTTTTAGGTAAAGAAGATCTCGGTGTCAGTGAATTTCCAGCGATCGAAACGGCGTTGATTGACGGGGACATTGCGTTTCGCCAGCACAGTGGCGGCCATACGACGGCGCAAAACTGGCCCACGTTTTTGAACTTCGCGAGCCGTTACTTTGAGCCTCAACAAGGCACTAAAACCAAAAAGAGGGATACATGGTAAGCAATAATTTTCAACCGAAACCGGAACACAAGTTCACCTTTGGTCTATGGACCGTCGGCAATCGCGGGCGCGACCCGTTTGGCGATGCGACGCGTCCGACGTTGAGTCCAGTAAAGATCGTCAAGTGTTTGAGTGAGCTTGGTGCTTACGGTGTAAACCTGCACGACAACGATCTGGTGCCGATCGATGCGACGACGGCTGAACGTGATCGCATTGTCAGCGAGTTCAAGAAGGCGCTCGACGACTACGGCATGAAGGTGCCGATGGCGACAACGAATCTCTTTTACGATCCGGTTTTCAAGGATGGTGCGTTTACTTCCAGCGATCCGCGAGTGCGGATGTATGCGTTGCAGAAGACCATGCGATCGATGGACCTCGGCGCGGAACTCGGCGCAAAGATTTATGTCTTCTGGGGTGGACGTGAAGGCGCGGAGGTCGATGCTGCCAAAGATCCACGGGAGGCCTTGAAGTGGAATCGTGAAGCGCTCAACTTTCTTTGCGAGTACTCGATGGATCAAGGGTACGACTACCGCTTCGCTTTAGAAGCGAAACCGAACGAGCCGCGTGGTGATATTTATCTGCCGACGACGGGCGCGATGCTCGGTTTCATTGCGACGCTCGATCATCCGGAGATGGTTGGTGTTAATCCTGAGGTCGGTCATGAACAGATGTCGGGACTCAACTTCTATCACGTCGTGGCCCAGGCGATTGAAGCGGGCAAGCTCTTTCACATCGATCTCAACGATCAAAAAGGCCCGCGCTTCGATCAGGATCTGAGATTTGGATCGGAGTCGATCAAGAATCTCTTCTTTTTGGTCAGGTTGCTGGAGGCTGCTTACGATGGCCCACGGCATTTCGATGCGCATTCATATCGAAGTGAAGATGAAGATGGTGTGTGGACGTTTGCGGCCGGGTGCATGAGAAATTATCTCATTCTGAAGGAGAAGGCGCGGCAGTTTGACGAGGATAAGGAGATCAAAGCGTTGCTCGCAGGGATAAGTAACGGTTCCAGCGAATCGATCGGTAGATATAGCGCGGAGAACGCGAAGCGAGTCAAAGAGCTACCACTCGATCGCGCCGAGTTGGCGCGCAAGTCCTTGCCTTATGAGCGATTGGACCAGTTGACGGTTGATATCCTCCTGGGTGTTCGGCAATGATGGGAAAGTTGGACAGGATTAACAAGATTCCCAAGATTAAATCTTGTAAATCACGCAAATCTTATAAATCCTGTCTACTTTTACTGCTAGCACTAGTGCTGCTTGCGTCTTCCAACGCGTCGACGCAATCAATCCCGCCTTACAAAAATCCCAACCTCCCGATCGACGTACGCGTCAACGACCTCGTCTCGCGGATGACGCTGGAAGAAAAAGTTTTGCAAATGCAGAACGGCGCGCCTGCCATCGAGCGCCTCGGTGTTCCCGCATACGACTGGTGGAACGAAGCACTGCACGGCGTCGCGCGTGCCGGTTACGCCACAGTCTTCCCGCAGGCGATCGGCCTCGCCGCAACGTGGGACACGAAGTTGATGCACGATGTTGCCGACGTCATCTCAACAGAAGCACGCGCGAAGCATCACGAGTTCGTGCGTAACAACCAACACGCTCGTTATCAGGGACTCACTTTCTGGAGTCCCAACATCAACATCTTTCGCGATCCACGCTGGGGACGCGGTCAGGAGACGTACGGCGAAGATCCGTACCTGACCGCAAGACTTGGTGTTGAGTTCGTTAAGGGACTACAAGGGAATGACCCTCGCTACTTCAAAGTCATCGCGACGCCGAAGCATTACGCCGTCCACAGTGGTCCCGAACCCGAACGTCACAGCTTCGACGCCAAAGCATACGAACGAGATCTGCGCGAAACCTACCTACCCGCGTTTCGCGACACGATCGTCGAAGCGAAAGCGTATTCGGTCATGTGTGCGTACAACCGGACGAATGGCGAACCGTGTTGCACTAACAAAAGGTTGATGGTGGACATCCTCCGTGGAGAGTGGGGCTTTGACGGCTATGTCGTATCTGATTGCGGCGCGATCAGAGACATCTGGGAGTATCACAAGTATGTAAAGACTGAAGCCGAATCCTCTGCACTCGCGGTTCGAGCGGGAACCGATCTCACGTGTGGTAATGAGTACGTCAAGCTGCTCGAAGCAGTACAGAAGGGATTGATCACCGAAGCTGAGATTGATAAATCGCTGAAGCGTTTAATGACGGCGCGGTTTCGTCTTGGCATGTTCGATCCGCCTGAGATGGTCCCGTATGCGCGCATTCCGTTTTCGAAGAACGACACTCCAGAACATCGTCAACTCGCTCTGAAAACCGCGCGTGAGTCAATAGTATTGTTGAAGAACGCCAATCGCACACTTCCGTTGAAGAAAGATCTGAAGAGCATTGCTGTGATTGGACCAAACGCGGATGCGCCTGAGGTGTTGTGGGGAAACTATTATGGTTATCCGTCACGTTTGATCACGCCGCTCGCTGGAATCAGAAATGCCGTTTCTCCAAATACGAAAGTCAGTTACGCGCTCGGGTCTACGCTTGCGGGCGAATCGGTAGTCACCGTACCGTCTTCGGTCTTGTCGGTTGATGGAAAACCCGGACTCAAAGCGGAGTATTTCAACAATCAGGAACTGCGTGGTGAGCCGGCGACCGTGCGAACAGACGAGCGCATCGATTTCAACTGGGGACGTTTCAAGCCGACGCCGCAGTTAAACGAGAACGCTTTCTCGGTTCGCTGGACCGGAAAACTCACGCCAGTAGAGGCAGGAACTTACACGCTCGGGTTTACGGCAGACGATGGCGCTCGAATTTACCTCGACGGCAAGCTTTTGGTTGATGCATGGGCAGGTAATCCGACAAGGACCGTCACGAAGGAAGTCACACTTGAAGCGGGGCGCAATTACGACTTGCGCATGGAGTATTTCCAGACCAATCGTGAGGCAGTAGCGAAACTCGTCTGGTCTTACCCGCGGCTGGAAGAACGATTGATTGACGAAGCTGTGAGTGCAGTGAAAGCTGCGGACGCGAGCGTGCTTGTGCTCGGGATCTCGGCGGGGCTTGAAGGCGAAGAGATGACTGTGAAGGTCGAAGGTTTTCGTGGCGGTGATCGAACCGACCTCTCCTTGCCGAAACCTCAGGAGGCGTTACTGAAAGCAGTTGCGGCGACAGGCAAGCCGGTTGTTGTGGTGTTGCTCAGTGGCAGTGCGCTTGCAGTGAACTGGGCCAACGACAACGTGCCGGCGATCGTGCACGCGTGGTATCCGGGTGGTGAAGGTGGAACTGCCGTGGCAGATGTCTTGTTTGGTGATTACAACCCTGCCGGACGTCTGCCAGTAACGTTTTATAAATCAGTGGACCAACTGCCACCGTTTACGGACTACAGCATGCAGGGCC
>DASTVU010000225.1:0-6194 GCA_035758935.1 Pyrinomonadaceae bacterium
ACCGACTTCCAGATAATCTTTTCGTACCACTGCATCGAGCACGTTCGCGGCGCCAAGAAACGTCGCGACGTACTCAGTCGCCGGCTGGTTATAGATCTCAAACGGAGTTCCAATCTGTTCGACATGGCCCACGTTGAGCACTGCGACACGATCGCCGAGTTCGAGAGCTTCTTCCTGATCGTGAGTGATAAAGATCGACGGCACGTTCACTTTCTTCAACAGCGACCTTATTTCGCGACGGAGGTGAACGCGTGTCTGCGTGTCGAGCGCACCAAAGGGCTCGTCAAACAAGAGGACTTCGGGTTTGTAAGCGAGTGTGCGCGCAATCGCCACGCGCTGTTGCTGTCCGCCGGAGAGTTGTGACGGATACTTCTTACGGTGTTCTTCGAGTTGGACCAATTGGAGCAACTCGTTCACCGTCTCGCGAATCTCTTTGCGCTTGCGTTTCCGAATTCGCAACCCATAGCCAATGTTCTTTTCGACAGTCATCTTCGGAAACAAAGCGTACGCCTGGAAGATAACGCCGACACCGCGTTCGCGTGCCGGAAGTTCAGTGACGTCTTTGCCGTGCAGAATCACTTTGCCCGTGTAAGGCATTTCCAAACCGGCTATGATGCGCAGGATTGTCGTCTTGCCACTGCCCGAGGCGCCAAGCAACACCAGCACTTCACCTTCAGCGACGTCGAAACTGATGTTTTCAAGCACGCTGGCCTTGCCAAAGCGTTTACTGAGTCCGATCACACTGGCGGCGGCCGGTGACGACGGTGTGTCAGACGCCGGTTCGACATCTCTTGCAATCAGAGTCTCTTTAGCCTTCACCATCACGCCTCAGTCGACATCCAGCCAATCGCGTGCCAGAAAGAGCACGCTGAAAATCAGAAATGAAAAAAGGGCGAGGACAATCGCAATCGCGTTTGCCGCTTCGATCTGGCCCTCGTTGAACTTTGCGAAGATGTAGAGCGGCGCCGTTTGTGTTCGTCCGGCAAGATTTCCCGACACCAAAATTGTCGAGCCAAATTCTCCGACCGCACGTGCAAATGTCAGTAATGCGCCGGAGACAATTGCGCCGCGAAGAGACGGCAGTGTCACGTACCAGAAAGTCTGCCAGCGAGTGGCGCCGATAGTCGCAGAAGCTTCTTCGAGCGACCGGCTCATCGTGTCGAACACAGGTTTGATAACGCCGAAAGCGAGCGGGAAAGTTACAAAGATATTTGCGAGGATGATTGCGCCCGCGGTAAACATGACTTGAACACCGTGTGGTGTCAGCAGTCGTCCGAGTGTGCCGTATGGTCCCCAGAGCAAGAGCAACGCGAAGCCAGCCACCGCGGTCGGAATTGCGGTCGGCAGCGAAATCGTAACGATGAGGGCGTTGCGGCCCAGGAAGTTGTAACGCGAAAGGACGTACGCAGCGAACAGACCAAAGATCACGTTGAAGACGGTGGCCCAGAAGCTCGTCGCCATTGATAACTTGAGGGCGAAGATGGCTTCCGGTTGCATCAGTGCGGCCCAGAATTTATCGAGCCCGTTGCTGGTACCGAAGATGAAAATTGATGCGAGCGGCAGGAAAACGAGCGGCAGCATCATGAAAATGAGCATGCCGATGCTGAGCGGTCGAACAACATCGAACCCGCGGACGTGACGCATTGATGGAACTATCGTACTCATTGCCAATTTCCGATTGCCAATTGCCAATTTGCTGGGCTACGAATGCCGTTTTCAATCGGCAATCGGAAATTGGCAATCGGCAATAACTTCATTTCTTCTGCACCTGATCCCTAAACACTTGTTCAATCACACCCGGATACGCCTTATCCCAACCATCAAAGTATTCAATCGTGAACGGCATCTCGATATGTCCAAAGTTTGCGTTGGCCTGATTGAAACTGTCATTCGTGCTTGAATAAAAATGATACTGAACGAACGCCTGCTGCGCTTCGTCGCTCCAGAGATACAGCATGAAAGCGTCGATCACCGCACGCTTTGCTGCCGTCACATTCTTATCTATCACTACAGCCGGATGCTCGCTGAAGATCGTTGATTGCGGCGTCACCACTTCGATCGCAGCCTTCGCCTCTTTCATCAACAATCCTTCGAGTTCGTACGTCACCAAAGCGTCGCCATTGCCGAGCTCGAATGTCGTTCGCGCCTCGCGTGCAGATCCGGGCGTCGTGAACACGTTCTTCCAGATCGCTCGCAGGGTTTGTAGCGCGCGGCCTTTATCAGGCTCGCCCGATTCCTTCGTTGACTTGTTTAACTCTGAGCCGTAGATCGCGAGTATGGACCACTGCGCACCGCCGGAACTGATCGGATCGGGATGGATCAACCGAATTCCCGGCTTCGCGAGATCCGAAAAATCGCGTATGCCCTTCGGATTTCCCTGGCGCACTATGATCACGAAGGGAGTTTTGTTGACGATTCCGTGGCCCGGCAATAAATGCCAGTCGGAAGTGACAAATCCGCTGTTTTTAAGTCGTTGCGCGTCACGTTCGATTGAGAGGATCGCAACTTCTGCGGGCGCCCCCTGGAGAATCTGATTAGTTACAGTTTCAGAACCGGCGAATGACGACTGGAACTGCACCACCTGACCGTGTAACTGTTTCCATCTCGCGGTGAAACCCGGGAAGATCGACTTCTCGAGCGATTCCTTCATCACTGAGAAGCCGTAAAGCGTGATGGTAATATCGCCGCTTTCTGCCGGTGGCTTTGGCAGACACGAGACGACTAGTAACGCCGAGACAAACGCCGCGGTCGCAAGAAACGGAACGCTTTGGGAATTAGTCTTCCTCATGAGGACCGTATGGCCTCCTGATTTATCTGGACAGACCTAAAAGCCGCTGCCGCTTACTCTTTGCTACCGGGGGTTGCTCCGTCTATAACACATAGTTGGTGCCTGTGGGAATAGTGTTATTCCTTATCCACAGATTACACAGATTGTAGTAGTATCCGCATGATGTGTAGTTCCCTCGTTCGGCGAGTCATCACATTACTGCTTGCGCAGTCGCTTTTTCTCCCCATCGCATCTGCTCAACAACAAGAAACACGGCCGCGACGTACGCAGCCGGTTTGGACATCTCCGTCTGCGACAACTCCGATAATTGATTCACCGCCACTAGCTATCGCAACCGGTCCGGAACCAAAGATCCGTGTCGCGCTTACCACCGACGCACGTTCTGCCGTTATCTCGACAACGGGTCATCTGATGAATGCGAGTGGTGGCGGCTCGACTCTGATGGCCATGGACACTTCGCGAGTTCGTGTCGATCCACGACTGCTGTCTCCACGACAAACCGTTGCAGACGACGCGACCTTTCGAGTGATTGTCGGTAGCGCGGCAACGCGTGAAGAGGCGGAAGAGAACGAGAAAGAGATCCAGAAAGCGGCTGGCGAAGACGCGCACACAATCTATGACACCGAAACGAAGACGTGGGGCATGGTGATTGGAAAAACGCACCCGCGTGAAGAAGCAGAAGAGATTCGAGCACGTCTCGAAGCCGCGGGTTTCGACGCGACGATCGAAGGAAAGGAAACAGTTGCACAAACCCCAGCGCCTGCAAGCAACAACAGCCCGGTTCGATTAACCTCGCGTTCTGCATTGCCGTCGCGCGAGGTTGTCACTTCATCTGCAACCGGAACAATCTTCAGTTCGGGTGCGCCAGTCTCTTTTGCTTCCGATGATGAGAAGAATGCGCCGGTGCGTTTCAACGACAAACCGTATCGCGGCCGTATTGAAGTGTTCACAAACCTGCGTGGCAATCTGACGGTTGTGAATGAACTGGGACTTGAAGACTACGTGCGCGGCGTCGTAGCGAACGAGCTTTCGCCTGGCGGTTATCCTGCGATCGAGGCTTTGAAGGCACAGGCTATTGCCGCTCGCACCTATGCGCTCAAGAATCGCGGGCAATTTATGTCGCAGGGTTTCGACATTCTGCCGACTACTCGCTCGCAGGTGTATCGCGGGCTCACTTCTGAAAACCCGCTCTCTACACGCGCTGTCGATGAGACGCGCGGGTTGATTGCTACTTACAACGGCGAACCAATCAACGCGCTCTACACGTCGACGTGTGGTGGTCGCACAGAAGATTCGGAAAAGATCTTCAACGAAGCGGTCCCTTATCTGCGTGCACGCGAATGCGCGGCGGAAGGTGCGACGTTCGATCGCTTTGTGATTAAGACTTCGCGCGAACCTGCCGATCTGCAGGATGATGCGAACGTTCTGCTCGCACGCGATGTCAGTCTCTTACTGACGCAGAATTTCGGCACGTTGCGTGAGCGAATTTCGGATGCATGGCTTTCCGGTGATGCAACCGTCGGTGAAGTGCAGAACTGGCTCGCGAATGTGGCGCGTGTTGCGCGACAGACGATGCCGCTTATTGCGCAGGATGTTAATCGACCGCCTGCTTTTGCCACCGCACTCTCCACTGCCGTATTTGGCGAGAGCCGCGCCGGAACACTGTTGAATGACGCTGACGCCGATTACCTGCTGGCAGTGAAAGATGCTCAGGATGTACCCGCGGCGAATCGCGCAGATCTCGCGATGTTGCTGCGTGATGGACATCTCTCAGTGTATCCGGATACGACTCTGCGTCCACGAATGCCTTTATCGCGCGCGCGTGTGTTACATGCAATTGCGCGGCTTCTCGAAGCGCGTAATCTGCTTCAACTTCAAAAGGCCAATGCGCGTCCGACGAGTGATGGACAACTGATTCTTCGCTCCAAAGGTAAGGATCAGCCGATCCGAGTCAACGCGGATGCATTTCTGTTTCGCTACCTCGGCGAGCGTCCTTACGCTGTGTCGTCCGTAGCACTCGTCGGTGGTGAACCGGTTAGTTATCACCTTGCGCCCAACGGGCAGATTGATTTTCTCGAAGTTAGGCCTGCCCCAAACGGTGCGGCGGCTGATCGTTTTTCGCCATTCGCCAATTGGACCAAAGGATTGAGCCCCGCGCAGGTTCAGGCGCGTTTGGCGCGCGCGGCGCGAGGGATCGGGTCGATTGTCGATCTGCGTGTCGCGTCGCGCGGTGCGTCTCACAGAGTGACGGATCTCGAGATTGTCGGCACAAACGGAACGGCTCATGTTCGTGGTGGTCGCATTCGCTCAGCGCTCGGATTGCGTGAACAACTCTTCGTCATCGATCGCGAATATGATGATGCGGGACGCGTGACTGAATTTACATTTGTCGGACGCGGTTGGGGACACGGCGTGGGGATGTGCCAGGTCGGCGCCTACGGCCTTGCGAAGCAAGGCTGGACGTCGGAACAGATACTCAAAGCGTACTATTCGGGCATAGAGGTTACAAAGATTTATTGATCTTGGTACTTTGTGCTTAGTTCTTTGTTGAGCGGCTGGAATTCTGAGCAAAGTACAAAGTACCAAGCACGATGAATTTCTCTCGTAACCAACTCGTCGGAGCTCTTCTGCTACTCGCCCTCATCTGGACCGTGATACTTTTCCGTATGTGAATCCAGTAATCGCCATTGTTGGTCCTACCGCCTCCGGCAAAAGCACACTCGGAATCGAAGTCGCTCTGCACATCAACGGCGAAATAATCAACTGCGACTCGGTCCAGGTCTACAAAGAGATCCAAATAGCCACGGCCAAGGTGCCACTCGATGAACGCAAAGGCGTCCCTCATCACCTGATCGATTTTGTCTCGCCTGACATCAACTACACAGCCGGCGAATGGGCTCGCGAAGCTGCCAAAAAGATCGAAGAGATCGAGACTCGCGGCCGCGTTCCCCTCCTCGTCGGTGGTACCGGTTTCTACTTACGCGCCCTACGGCAACCATTCTTCGTCTCTCCACCAACCGACGAATCACTGCGCCAACGTCTTAACCGCCTGCGCGAGAAGCGCGGCGCCGAACACCTGCATCGACTCCTGAACCGTATCGACCCGGACGCCGCCGCACAGCTTTTCCCGCGCGACTGGCCACGCGTGCAAAGGGCCATCGAGGTTTACCTCCAAACCGGCCAATCGATTGTGGACCAGCAGCCGGTTCGGCCTGAACCGCACGAAAGTTCGCGCCGGCTGCGCATCCTCGCCCTTAATCCCCCTCGTGCGGAACTGTACAAACGAATCAACGAACGCACTGAAGAACACTTCCGCGCCGGTTTGGTTGAGGAGGTTCGCGCGCTGCTGGACCATGGCTTCTCACCCGGTTCAAACGCACTCGGAGCACATGGATACCGCCGGGTT
>DASTVU010000226.1:0-4676 GCA_035758935.1 Pyrinomonadaceae bacterium
GGCCCTCCGTGGCCGCCCTCGATTTGATCGTGTTCGCCGAATCAGAGAATGTCGACGCTTGAATTCCTTGTGCCAACCGAGGGCGGCCACGGAGGGCCGCCCCTACAGTACGTTCCGCAGGGCTTGTTGTGGATCTTCGGCGCGCATTAGCGTTTCGCCGATTAGGAAGCCGCGGAAGCCTGCAGCGTGCAGGCGGTGTAGATCTTCGCGACTTCGTAAGCCGCTTTCGCTGATGAGTAAAGCATTCGATGGTACTTCACTAGCCAGCGACAGAGACGTTTCTAGCGAGACTTCAAACGTGCGCAAATCGCGATTGTTGACACCGATCAGCTTCGCGCCACAGCCCGCAGCCCTTTTCATTTCTTCGCGCGTATGAACTTCCACGAGAGCGTCGAGACCCAGTTCATCCTCAGCAAGGCGTCTGAGCCGCAACAGCAACTCGTCATCAAGTGCAGCAACGATCAACAGAATCGCGTCAGCGCCCGCTGCGGCGGATTCGTAAACCTGGTACTCGTCAAAGACGAAATCCTTTCGCAGCACAGGCAATCTCACCGTCGCTTTAACAGTTCGTAAGTCTTCGAGCGATCCCGAGAAGTAATCTTCCTCAGTCAACACAGAGATCGCTGCGGCGCCTCCTGCCTCGTAGCCTTTCACAATCTGAAGTAGATCGGCGTCGGGCCGGATAATCCCCTTCGAAGGCGAACGGCGCTTGAATTCAGCGATGATGTTGATTCCATCGCGATGTAAAGCTTTAGTCAGTGCTTGAGAAGTGGCATTGCTTCTCGCTTCGCGCGCGAGCCGACGCATCTCCTCGATGGGAAAAACGTTTTTTTCGACGAGTACACGGTCACGTTTCTTCGCAATGATTTCTGTAAGTATGTCCATCAAGAATTACGGCCCGCTCGTCGCTTCGATCAGCAGTTCCAACTTGTGCTGCGCGGCCCCGGAGTCGATCGAATCCGCCGCAATCTTCGCGCCGTCGCGCAAATCAGCAGCAGCCTCCCCAACGAATAGCGCAGCAGCCGCATTCATGATCACGAGCGCTCGCGCTTCATCTTTGCGCGACCCTGCCAGCACGGCACTCACGATCTCAGCATTCGCCTCAGCATCTCCACCACGTAGATGGTCCAGCGAGCCCGTTTCGAAACCAAAGTCTCCTGGTCCGATTTCGAACGTCTTCACTTCCCCATTCTGCACTTCAGCAACGTGAGTCTTTCCCGCAAGTGTTATCTCGTCGAGCCCGTCTTCGCCATGGACCACCCACGCCCGTTCGGTACCAAGTTCTCCTAGCGCGTGGGCCAACTTTTCCGCAAGCTCCAGGCGCCAAACACCGATAATCTGGCGCGGCGCGCCCGCTGGATTACTCAACGGTCCCAGCAGATTAAACGTCGTGTGAATACCGAGTTGCCGCCGAATTCCAGCGACTCTCGCAGTCGCGCCATGATAGAGGGGCGCAAACATGAAACAAATTCCAATCTCGTTGAGGGCGTTCTCAGAAACCAGCGGGATTGATGAGACATTAACGCCCAACGCCGTCAGTAAGTCGGCACTTCCCGACTTGCTGCTTGCTGCACGATTACCGTGCTTCGCTACCGGCAAACCTGCGCCCGCGATAACGAAAGCCGCCGCTGTTGAGATGTTGAATGTCTTCGCACGACTCGACCCCGTTCCCGCAGTGTCGATAAAGCACTGATGTTGCGAGATCACCCTTGTAGCTCGCGAGCGCAATCCCTCAGCCATCCCCGCCAACTCTTCAATCGTTTCGCCTTTCGCAGCCAACGCTACCAGTACTCCAGAGATCTGCGCGTCCGTCGCTTCGGCATCAAGCAATGCTTCAAGTAACTCGAAAGCCTCGTCGCGAGACAGATCTTCCCGACGAACGAGTCGCGGAAGGAAATCAGTTAGTCGATGAGTTGCCATTGAAGGAAGGATCAAAGCTTAAGGAAGTTCGCCAACAACTGCTTGCCGTCGGAGGTTAGAATCGATTCGGGATGAAACTGCACACCCTCGACTTTCAACTCGCGATGGCGCAGGCCCATGATGATGTCGTCTGCGGTATTCGCCGAGATTTCCAGACACGACGGCAGTGACTCCCGCTCGACGATGAGCGAATGATAGCGACCTGCGAGAAAGTGATCGTTGATGCCGGCAAAAATTGTCTTGCCATCGTGATGAACCTCTGACGCTTTGCCATGCATTAACTCCGGGGCGCGAATCACTTTACCGCCAAATGCCTGACCAATTGCCTGGTGGCCCAGGCACACGCCAAGCAACGGAATCTTTCCCGAGAAACGTGCGATGACGTCGAGCGTGATACCGGCATCGTCCGGAGTGCCCGGACCGGGTGAAATCACGATCCGCTCCGGCCGCAGACTATTCTCGATTTCATCGAGCGTGACACGATTATTCCGGCGCACTTCAACCGTTTCGCCCAGTTCACCAAGATACTGGACGAGGTTGTAAGTAAATGAATCGTAATTATCGATGACGAGTAACACTCTTAACGCTTGCCTCTCAACACCGCTGCTGTGCTTTGTCGGTTGTTACGTGTCGCCCACTCGAGCGCGGTGATGCCGTCGTTATCTTTCAACGATGGATTCGCACCGCGACTCAACAGCAAACGCGCTGCGTCGTCATTTCCGAAAACTGCCGCCCACATCAACGGCGTGCCACCCTCCTTGTTTTTAGCGTTTGGATCAGCGCCTTTGTCCAACAACATGCGCATGATTTCAACGTTGCCGGTCTCCGCGGCGCCGTGCAACGCCGTGTCGCCGTCTTTATCCACGAGCTTCACGTCCGCACCGAGCGCGAGTAGTCGTTCAGTGGCCTTCTTGTTGTCACGCCAAACGTAAGCGAGCAAGATCGGCCGGCCCAGCAAGCCTCCGACATTCGGATCGATCTTGGGACTATTCAACAAAGCCTCTTCAACTTCCGGATACCTTGCTTCGAGCGCGTGAGCGAGCGCCGTGTAGCCACGGTTATCTTTAACATTGACATCGACGCCGCGAGACAGGAGTAGATTCACAACGTCGAGCTCACCGCGCGCGGCGGCGGAGATCAAAACAGTTCTGCCGTCGCTATTTTGTGCGTTCGGATTGATGCCGGCGTCAAAAAACGCATTGATCGCCATGCTATCGCGAGCCTGTGCGGCCGCGAAGAAACTCTTCTCGTCGAAATTGTAGCCGCGCAACTTGAGCAACCGCTTCGCATTCTCAGGCGTTGCCGGCCCCTCTTCTATTTTTGCGCAGCCACTCAATAGGAGCAGACTGCTGATGAATATTGAATACAGAATTACTTTTTGCATGGCGCTACAATCGCACGTGTAATCTTCACGGGTTTCTCGGGTTTCTCATTTTCTGCGGGCGCCTGGTTGATCGCGTCCACCACTTCGATCCCTTTCGTCACGGTACCGAACGCCGCAAACTTGCTATCGAGATGTTGTCCTGGTCCAACGAGAATGAAGAAATGTGTCGTTGCACTGTTTGGTTCATCAGTGCGCGCCATCGAAACAATGCCACGAACGTGTTTGACGAGTCCCGGCTCGTCCGGAACCCTGCGCGCCATCCGCTTCGATAGTTCCGCACTCCACTTCTCGCTGGTCTGAAGATTCCCTCCCTGGATCACAAATCCTTTGACGACGCGACTAAACGTCGTCGTGTCCAACGCTCCAGTGGCTGAAAGATTGAGAAAGTTTCTCACCGACTCCGGCGCGACCTCAGGCATCATTGCTATGTCAATCGGGCCTAACTCCGTCTCCAGCGTCACGCATTGTGCTGCCATTTTCTCAACCGACGCTCCATCAAACGGCTCGGCAGCCGGCGTCTCGACCGTCGTGCGCGCGTTCGCTTTCTTCGGGGGTTCGGTCGCGTTTGACTGCGCACTGGCCCGTGTTAGTAGGAGTAAACTGAATACAACAAGTGCAATCCTATTCATCATGAAACAATCCGTGTAAATCCCGTCTTAAAGATCCGTCACAATCCGCGACCCGCCATCTCGATCGCGCGAAACATCGCGCGCGCCTTATTCACAGTCTCCGCATACTCATGCTCTGGAATGGAGTCAGCGACGATACCCGCTCCAGCCTGGACCAACGCTTCCCCATTCCGCAAAACGATCGTTCTGATCGCAATGCACGAATCGAGATTGTCCGCATAATCCATGTACAAGACCGAGCCCGCGTAGATCCCGCGACGATCAGGTTCCAGTCCGCGAATGATTTCCATCGCGCGAATCTTCGGCGCACCTGTTACCGTCCCAGCCGGAAAACACGAAGCCAGCGCATCGAATCGATCGAGACCATCGCGCAAGCGCGACCTCAAACTAGTCTCCAAATGCTGCACATGAGAATAGCGCTCGACGCGCATAAGCTCATCGACTTTAACAGACCCGTAATCCGAAACGCGGCCGAGGTCATTGCGACCGAGATCGACCAGCATCATGTGCTCGGCTACTTCTTTCTCGTCCGACTTCAAATCCTCACCCAACATCCAGTCTTCCGTTTCAGTTGCGCCGCGTTTTCTGGTGCCTGCGATGGGCCGATAATCGAGTCGCTGACCATGACAACGAACCAGCATTTCCGGTGAGGCGCCGACTACAGTCTCGTCACCAAGTCGCAGGAAAAACATATATGGCGAAGGATTGATCGCACGCAGCGCTCGATAGATCTGCAACGGATC
>DASTVU010000227.1:0-6375 GCA_035758935.1 Pyrinomonadaceae bacterium
AGAAGTCCTGGGGAAGGATCCCAAAAGCATTGAAGGCCACATCCTGATGGGAAGCGTGCTGTTTCAGCAGAACCAGAAGGACAAGGCTTTTGAAGAACTGAATCACGCAGTGCAGTTGGACCCGAACCGGGTTGAGTCGTACCTCAGCCTGGCTAAATTTTACGTGGCGAACAAGACCCCTGAAAAAGCGGAAGAGACTTACAAGAAGGCGATTTCTGTAAACGCCAATTCACCGCTGGCCCATTCGGAATACGGCAAGTTTTTAGCCCAATCAAATCGTCAGGCAGAAGCAGAAGCAGAGTTGCGCAAGGCGGTTGAAGTTGGACCAAACGATAAAGCCTCCCGCTTCGTGCTGGCCAGTTACTACTTCGTCAATCGCCAATTCGAAAAGGCTGAAGAACAATACAAAGCAATGGCCGCCCTGGAGCCCGATAAACCTGAGAGTCAGGTGGTGCTGGCCGATTTCTACGCCGCTACAAACCGTGTTGACGATTCAATACGGATCTTTCAGGAAATACTTTCAAAGTCTCCGGACTTCGTACGCGGTCGCTATCGCCTGGGCGAAATTTTGTTAGCCAAAGGCGATACGGAAGGTGCGAATAAACAAGTCGAAGAAGTGCTTAAGAAGGATCAGCACGATCGCCAGGCCCTCCTGTTGCGCGCTCGCTTGCGCGCTCAGAGTGGTCAGGCCGACGGTCTGAAAAACGCGATTGCAGATTTAAACGACGTGCTGACACAGGATCCAAACAATCGAACGGCTTTGTACTATCTGGCCCAGTACAATTTCAGCCTCGGTCAGATGGATCAGGCGCGTACCTTTGCGGCTGAGCTGGAAAAGAATTATCCGGATTATCTGCCTGCGAAGTTGATGCAAATTCAGCTCGCTCTTGCCAATGGCGACCAAAAGGGAGCGAACCTTCAAGCTACCGAGTTGCTCGCTCGTGTCGACAAAGCAGCTCCGGATAACGACAACACGGCACAGTTAATCCGAGAAATTCGTGAGAAGACTCTGCTCGCGCGCGGTACGGCGCAACTGCAGTTGAGAAACAACGTCGAGGCCCGCAAAGATTTTGAAGCCGCTCGCGACACCAATCCGAACGATCCGGTGGTTTACAACAGCCTGGCATTGGTATCACTCGCTGAAAACAAACCTGCCGACGCGGTCAATTTCTTCGAAACAGCTTTGAAGGTTGATGGAACTAACTTCGACGCGCTCAATGGTCTGGTCACGCTTTACTCCAGAACGAAGGAGCTTGATAAAGCCCACGCGCGAGTCGATCAGGCGCTGGCGTCGTTTCCCAACAACGCCTCGTTGCACTATCTGAAGGCTCAGGCCTTTGGCTTCCAACAGAACGGGCAGAGCGCCGAAGTAGAGTTGAAGAAAGCGCTCGAGTTGGATTCAAACTATCTGCCTGCTTACTCCGCCCTCGGAGCGCTTTATATCAACACCAAACAGGAAGATCGCGCCATTACCGAGTACCAGAAGATCATTGCGCTGCGTCCGGAAAATGCTACGCCCTATACGTTGATCGGAATTCTCGAGGATCAGCGGAAGAACTACGACGCAGCAATCGAGAATTACCGTAAGGCTCTGGAGAAGGATCCGAACGCAATCATTGCCGCCAACAACCTCGCGTGGCTTTACGCCACAACCGGAAAAGGAAATCTCGACGAAGCAATGAAGTTGGCCCAGGGCGTGGTCCAAAAAAATCCGAACATAGCCGGATTCATCGATACGCTCGGATGGGTTTACTACAAAAAGAATCTTCATACTGCGGCTGTTGAGCAACTTCGAAAAGCCGTAACGATTAACGATGCAGAAGCGCAGAAGGCAAACCTTCCGCCTGCTGCCAGTTATCACTATCACCTGGGAATGGCATTGAAGGGAGCGGGCGACCGGGAAGCATCGCGGCGCGAGCTCGAAACTGCGATCCGGCTTGCCGATAAGTCTCCTTTTGCAGATCTCGAGGAAGCAAAGAAGGCATTGGCTTCATTGTAGGACAGGAGTTCTTTGATCTTGGTGCTTTGCACTTTGTTTTGCCACAACGGGTCGTAACAAGTGCTAAGCACAAAGGGCCAAGTACAACCAAACAGGAGTGCGTTATGAGCGTTGATTTCAGACAACGAAAACCGAGTGAATACCTAAAGATTTTGCGACGCAGGAAATGGATGTTGATCCTTCCCATGATTGCAGTCACGACCGCGGTTGCATATGTCGTCTACCGGCTCCCGGACGTTTACGAGTCAGAGACGCTCATCGTTGTCACACCGTCCAATCTTCCCACTTCGGTCGTAACCGGAGTTAGTGAGGACACCATGACGCGGCAGTTGACTAGTATCAATCAAGTCGTTGCTAGTCGCAGCTCACTCCAGCCCCTGGTCGAAAAGTATGACCTGTACAGAGTCGAGAAAAGTCGTGGCGAGCCGATGGAATCTATCATCGAAACGATGCGGGATAACATCAGGGTCGCAGTCAACACCAGCCGCAACGACATCACCAACGGTTTCAATATCGCTTACCGGTATCGCGATCCCAGAATTGCTCAGGCGATTACGGCCGAGCTCGCAAGCAAGTACATCAACGTTCAAACCGCTGAAGAGGTAAACAGAAATACGGCCGCAAAAACGTTTATCGATGATCAGGTGGCCCAGGCACAGGAAGCCGTTGCGGCCATCGATAGGCAGCGTGTTGAGTTTATGACCGCAAAGGTGGGTCAACTGCCGAGTGAAGCCCAATCGCTTTTGAACCAACTCACCGGCCTTCGCGAGGAGCAGAAAGCTCTTATTTCGGAAGTAGGGCGGCTGCAGGACCGCCGCGCCGCCACAGCCAATCAGTTGGCTGTACTCCAGCAGCAGAATGAATCGGCTATTGGAGATGTGGCCGAGACTCTTACCGATCCAAAAACAACACTGTCCTGGTCGAATTTAGTTTCGCGAAAAGCCCAACTCGAGGGCGAATTGACCCGCATCAGGCAGGAATACACACCAAAGCATCCGGACGTGATCGCGAAGCAGGAAGAAGTTAAGCGGGTCCAGGACGAGATGGACCAGATGGTCGCCGAGTGGAAAGACAAGATTAAAGAAAAAAAGGCGAAGCTTGAGGGAAAACCTAGCGCGCAACTAAACGCAGTAAAAAACGAAATCAAGTTGATCGATGGAGAGATAAAACGGCAGCAGACTTTGTTGGCCCAAAACGAACAGAATATCGCCAGCCTCGTCACTCGAATCAACAACGTCCCCGGTGTCGAAGTACAACTGACCGCAATCGAGCGTGACTATCAAACCAAGAAAGCCGCCCTCGACCAGCTCTTGCTGCAACAGCAGAAGATCACGTTGAACAAGGAAGCGGCGACGCAGCGGCAGGGAGAAGGAATTGAGGTCGTGGACGCCGCGAATCTTCCATCGCAACCGGTCGCTCCAAAGCGGTTGATGCTCTCGAGCATTGGTCTCGGCGTCGGTATCGCGCTCGGTCTTTTGCTCATCGCAGTCTTTGAAGGACCGCGTCTGCTCACGATTCAGAACGCGGAAGACGCCAGACACTACACCGGTCTGCCGGTGCTCCTCTCTGTGCCCGAATTGTTAACTCCTCAGGAAGCGCGCGCAGTGCCTCGTCGTCGCAGGTTGTTACTTGCTGCCGGCGTGGTGGCAACGCTCGTGAGCATTCCAATGCTGGCACTGGCCCTCAAGCTCACGCACATTTTTGAATACCTGATGACGGCATCGGGCGGTCGTTCGTAACTGGAGGTCCAACAGAGTGTACGCAGAATTTTACGGTCTCAAAGAGTTGCCATTCGCGCTGACTCCCGACCCGCGCTTCATTTACTTCACTCCGTCGCACACGGAAGTGATGGCCAACCTGCACTACGGCATTGAAAGCGGCAAAGGACTCGTGGTGGTAACCGGCGAAGTGGGAACTGGCAAGACGACGATCCTGCGCTGGATGATGGAACGTCTCGATCGCACGGTGCTCGTCGCTTATATCTTCAATCCACGCTTGTCTGTGCCGGAGTTTTACCAGCACGTGTCGACACTGCTGGACGTGCAGAAGTGGGAAACGAAGTCGGAGTTGTTGCTCGAGCTCGGACGCGCATTGGAATCGCGTCACTCGCGCGGATTGCGAACCGTGCTCATCGTAGACGAAGCGCAAGGGCTCTCTCCGCACGTGCTCGAAGAAATTCGACTGCTGTCAAATTTCGAGTCGAACACCGCCAAGCAGTTGCAGATCGTTTTGACTGGTCAGCCGGAGTTACGAGATGTCTTGAACAATCCGGACCTGCGGCAGTTGAAACAACGCATCGCTCTGCGTTGCGTCATCAAGCCGCTGCCAAACGTCGAAGAGACGGATCGTTACATCACCTCGCGACTGCTGGTGGCGGGCGCGGAACGTACCGACGTTTTTTCACCTGAAGCCGTCGACTATATCTTCCGTTGTTCCGACGGCATACCACGAAACATAAACAATCTTTGTGACAACGCGCTCCTGGCCGGTTACGCCGCCGGTGACACAACGATCGGTCGCTCGATCATTGAAGACGTCGCCGACACCTTCGACATGTTGCCACGCTCTGATCGAGGTCGAGGACAAACCGGAGAGGAACGCGAAGCACCCGCGAGGATCTTTTCATCCGCAGGACGAGCCGAACTGTGGAACGCGGGAAAGACAAGTGGGGACCCGGATTAAGTGCTTTGTACTTGGAACTTTGTTCTTTGAATCGAGGCCACAACAACAAAGAACAAAACACAAAGAACAAAGAACAAATGATGAGGTGATTCGATGGGAAGAGTTTTTGATGCCATGAGACGACACAGCGCCACCGACAAGAGTGGTGCTGCACCAAAAGAAAAATCAACGCGCCGTAACGACAGCCCACCAGTTCCCATTCCAGGGCTGCCGTCTGCTGAACAGATCGAGGAGCAGTTGTTGACGGGTTCCTCAATCATGTCTGTTCCCGGCAAGGCGGTGCGAAGTTCAGCGTCCACTGCGCACACTGCGGATGTACCCGGCGGGTCGGCACTCCCCGACGGAATTGCTTCGCGTGATGCTGGGGCAACTTTGGGCGCTGCAGGAGCGACGCGCGCCGGAGGCTTCGTCACTTTTGACGTTTCTCCGTCGCGCGTCGAGCCTCATCTGATCGCGGTCAGCCAGCCTCGCTCTGCGTACACCGAACAGTTTCGTTCGTTGCGCACGAGAATTCTGGAGGCCGGCGAACGCTTGCAGATGCGTGCGATTGTCGTCACCAGCGCCGGTATTGCCGAAGGCAAAACACTAACGGCGCTCAACCTCGCATGGTTGCTGGCACAAACTGAAGGCGTGCGCGCGCTCGTGATCGATAGTGACCTGCGCCGCCCGTGCGCTACTGACTATCTGGGCATCGATGCACCAGTTGGTCTCTCGGAAGTTCTTGGTGGTCAACTGAACCTTGAAGATGCCATCGTTCGTCTCGAACCAGCGGGCCTTCACCTTTTGCCGGGTGGACGGCCGCGTGACGACGTTGCCGAATTGCTTTCGGGACCAAGCTACGGCCGTGTGCTTACGGAAGTGCGACGCATGTTTGACTACATCATCATCGATGCGCCGCCGTTGGGAATTTTCACTGATGCGAATGTGTTGATGTCTCGCGCTGACGGCGGACTCCTCGTAGTACGAGCCGGCAAGACACGTTATTCGGCGGTAGAAAAACTTTTGGATCAGATGCCGAAGGAGCGTCTCCTCGGAGTGGTCCTGAATCGCACCGAAGAACAGCCGGATTCAAACTCCTACTACTACCAACATCGGTATTACAACCGTGAAAGACGGGGAACTGAAGTGCAGCCGATTCCGGCAGACAGACTCGAAGAGGAGGTAGCAGCCGTCAATTGAGAGCCTTTCGCCTCAACGGACGAATGATTCTTTTGATCCTCGCCGAAGCGGCGTTGGTCTACGGCGCATTGATCTGTGCCGTCTACATTCGCTTCGCTATGGCAGATGCGGCTTTTGAGCTTCTTCACAAGAACGGGTTTTTGAAAGCCGCGGTTGCTACTTTCGTCTGCCTCGCCGCTTTCTATCTTTTTGATCTTTACGATTTTCTGTTGATGCACGACCGGCGCGAGCTCGTGCTCCGCTTGATCCAGGCCCTTGGACTCGCGTGGATTGTGCTCGCATTCTCGTTTTACACCTTTCCGGCAGTGATGCTGGGTCGTGGCGTTTCGTTAATTGCACTGCCAATCGCGCTCACGTTGATGGTCGCATGGCGTGTGTCGATTCACTGGTTCCTGGGCCATCCCGATTTTGGTGAACGCATTTTGATCGTCGGTTCGGGCAATCTGGCGGTGGAAGTTGCGCGTGAGGTATTGGACCGTCGTGATGCTGGTTATCGCATTGTCGGGTTTGTCGGC
>DASTVU010000228.1:0-16010 GCA_035758935.1 Pyrinomonadaceae bacterium
TTTCACCACATCGAAATGGCTCATCACGCGCCCGAATGCAGTTGCGTCGCCGATCTCTCGATAGAGTTGAGTCGAGTTACGTAGATCAGTAAAAAGCACCGTTAATGTTCCTACCGAGATCTGCTCACCCGGTCGCAGTGCTTCAGTCGCAAAGAGATCTCTGAACATTTGTAGCGCCGTGACCTCAGCGGCCGTGGTCGCCTGATCGCTCCATTCCAAGCGCTCGAGAATTAAGAGCTGTTCGGCGTCAGTATCATTTTTCAATGCGAGGGAAAACTCCTCGCCGACCCGAAGGGTTTCTTCGCTCCAACCGTTTCGCGAAAGTGTGACTTGCGCCGAGGCCTCGCCTTCGGAAGAAACTGTGACGTCCTGTGATCCGGGGAGTTCGAGTGCACGAAGTCGATAGTTACCGGACTCAAGCGGCAAAACGAGCTCACGTGTGTCGCCGGCAGGAAGGAGTTGTTGTGCCACCACGTGCGGAGTCCAGTGCGGACTGCCAATGCAAAACGACGACACATTCAAACGTCTCACTGCCGGGTTAGGTCGAAACGTCAGTTCCACGTAACGATCGAAGTTGACAGTGAAATCGATCTTACAGCTATCGCAATGAACATCAGTTTTGATGTCTTTCAACGACAGTCCGCTTTCCTGTGGACCACGACAAAGCGGGCAGAGTAAATCCCATTGGAAATCAAGCAACCCGACTCTCGTCGCACGCAGGCAAACTTCGAGGACGAGCCGGCGAGGCTCGTGCCAATCGTCAGCAAGTTTGTACGGTCGAATACGTGCGGCGGCGAAATCATCACCATGTTCGAGGAAGTCAGCCAGGCGATCTGCGATGGTGAGTTTCTGGTCCGGCGATTCGGTCGTTTCAAGATCGGCAATCAGTTTCTGCTTGAGTGCTGTGAGCCGTTGCAGGTCAAAGGACGACTGTGAAGTGTTCGGCTCCGCAGCTTCGAAAGCAGCGCCCATGAAAGCCGAGTCGTCATACTTGCGAATGGAGTCACGAAACCTGCGTCCAACAACGAAATTGATCTGCACCGGGATCGCAACTGCGCCGGGAAGATTTCGCGGAGTCGACCATAGTTCGTAAATCAGATGTGTGCCGCCGTCGGGGTTCGGTTGTAACTCCGCGCGCATTTTCAGTCGTGCAAGCGGCCCCTTGCTGTAAACACGTTCGACACCGAAACGAGAAGGCTTCACCCATTCGAAAGGTTGTTCTTCCCATTCGACAGGCAATCCATAAATCGAGAGTCTTACTTTGCGGCGGGCATTGCGCAGTTGTTTGTCAGACGAGTCGATCTCGATCTGTGGGACGCCTGTGTCACGATTGAACCGGTTGGTATCAGCAATGAACGGCCACAGTCGCTCGGGACTCGATTTGAGATCAAACTCCCAACGTTTGTGATACTCGCGCAGAGGCATGTCAGCATTGCCGATTGCCGATTGCCAATTGCCGATTTTTATCGCTAATCGTGGACCACCACTCAAATTGGCAATTGGCAATTGGAAATCGGCAATCTCAAACTTCCTTGTACTCCGAATCCACGTCTTCGTGCGACAGTGCGACGCGGTAGTTTTTGGACTGGAGTTGTTTGGTGATCAGTAAATCATCCTTGGTCTTGAGGAGATCTGCGCGACTGTAAACCGACAGTTCGAAGTTGTAGCCGTGAGTGATGGCGTCTTTCGGGCAGGCCTCGACACAGTAACCGCAGAAGATGCAACGGCCGTAATCAATGTTGTAGACGGAGGCATAGCGTTCATCGACGCCCACGCGCTCTTCGGGCGGTCGCGGATCATCCGCGGCCACGATGTAGATGCACTCCGAAGGACACGCCGCGGCGCAGAGATAGCACGCCACACACTTCTCGCGTCCCAGCTCATCAACGTGCAGCAGGTGCTGCCCGCGATAACGAGGCTGAACAGTGACGGGCTCGTCAGGATATTGGACTGTCCACTTACGTTTGGGAATGTAAGACAGAGTCACACCCATTCCCTGAATGATTGCTTTCGTCGATTCGATTACTTCGCTAATGATTGACATTCTTATTTGTTCTTTGTTCTTGGTGCTTTGTGCTTTGTGCTTTGTACTTAGCAACGAACAAAGTACCAAGAACAAAGAACAAAGCACTAACTAAGCACTAAAGATCGGCCTCTGGCGTTCCTCGTCGCTTGATTTCCGCGCCAGTCGCCTGCCATCTGCCATCGCGCCACACAAACTTATCCGTGAAGTCTAAAGATACACTGCGCTCGCGAAGGAAGTAAGTGATAATCCCGGTTAACGTCGCGCGATCTCCAACGAGTGTAAGTTTCAAGTCGCTGAATTCCCACTTATCGACGTCTGTATTACGTTCGATAGTGCGAATATAGTCGGCTTTACTTTCGAGTTGATTCTCCTCACCCTGGCCCACAAAATCGTCAGCCAGGATGTGATCGAGCTTTTTCTTGTCCGCGTTGAGATTCGCAACTGTCCACTCGTTTTCGATGTCCGTTAACTGTTTGAGAACCTGCTCGTGATCGGTCGGAGGCGGGGTATCAACTCTTTCGTTTGCGTTGGAGTTTGAGTTGCTATCCGTGGCGACATTCGAATTCTCTGGTTGATTGCTGTTGATGCTGACGCGTTCGTTCCTCTGTGAACGCATCATTCTCGGTAGAAGAATGCCAGCGGCGATCGAGAGTGCCAGAATTCCGAGGATGAATGCACCGACGACCCCCAGAACCCAGGGCCACGCTCGCCGTCGCTTAGGTTCTGCACCCGGAGGGCCGTAAGAGGCCGGCGGCTGGTAAGCCACGGCATTCCAATCATTATCTTCAGTGTTTCGTGGCCTGACGACGGTTGTATCATTATCCGTTTCAACGGTGGTCAGTGGTGTGCCGTCGTCGATACAGAAACTGAGGTTCGGATCTTCGTACGTCCTATTGCAGGTGGAACAGCGCTTCATTTCAAATGAATTCTAAACCACCGTTCACCAAATCAACTAAGGGCCGACGCCAAAATCCAGAAGATCATCAACAGTATGTAAAAAGCGATGTTGACTGCGCCGATGACGATTCCCGCAATCGCCATCCCTTTCCCACTATATTTCTCGGGCGACTTTTTGATCTGCGAGAGCGCAACCAACCCCAGCACGAGGGCGACGATTCCGGGAACCGGGCCAAAACACCATGAAAGAAGGATTCCCGAAAGGCCAACGATCATCGAGGCCATGGCTAAATTCTGACTCGGGCCAGGAGTCCGCGGATAAACTGCAGGTGGAGGTGGAGGTTGCCACACACCCGGGCTCATTGGCGGGCGTTCATCAGGCGCGATCCACCCGCCGGCAACGGGCGGCTCCCGTGGAAGCCACTGAGTTGCTTGTTCGTCTGGCGTCTGTACTTTCGGCTCGCGAATTTGCGGATCCCAATTGGGATCTGATGCAGGTGTCAGTTCCTGTACGAGGGGTGTACCGTCGTCTGAACAAAAGCTCAGCCAGGCTTCGCTGAACTGTCTTTTACATTGGGGGCAGTATTTCATTCCGGATCAAACGAGTTCCAAACGACTGAAGAAGTAAGCGATTTCGATAGCTGCGTTTTCGTCGGAGTCAGATCCGTGGACAGCGTTCTCACCAACCGAACCGCCAAACTCTTTTCGCAGCGTGCCGGCGTCAGCCTTGGCTGGATCCGTCGCACCCATCAGATCGCGCCACGCTTTCACGGCACTCTCTTTTTCAAGCGCCATGACAACACAAGGCGCGCTCGACATGAATTCTGTTAGACCGGCGAAGAACGGACGCTCGCGATGTACGGCGTAAAACCCTTCTGCCTGGTGCCTGCTCATGTGGATCAGCTTGAGTCCACGAATCTTGAAACCGTTGTCGAGAATTCGTTGAATGATCGATCCGGTGTGACCCGCGCGCACTGCGTCGGGTTTGATTATTCCGAAGGTTAGATTGGACATGTTGGTTTTTGTGTTTTGTTCTTTGTACTTTGTTCTTTGTACTTTGTGCTTTGCTAAGTACCAAGTACCAAGTACAAAGCACAAAGCCCGATCTACAGTGCTTCCTTCATCGCACTGCCGATATCAGCAGGTGACTTCACGACATGAATGCCGGCCTCAGCGAGCGCTTTCATCTTCTCAGCCGCTGTTCCCTTGCCGCCGGCGATGATCGCTCCAGCGTGGCCCATACGTCTTCCCGGCGGTGCTGTTTGTCCGGCGATGAACGCAACGATTGGCTTGGTAACATTCTCTTTCGCAAACGCAGCGGCTTCTTCTTCAGCGGTGCCGCCAATCTCGCCAATCATCACGATTCCAGTCGTCTCGTCATCAGCCTGGAAGAGTCGCAACGCATCAACGTGCGTGGTCCCTACGATCGGATCGCCGCCAATGCCGATAGCTGACGACTGGCCCAACCCGAGTGCAGTCAATTGTCCGACAGCTTCGTAGGTCAACGTTCCGGAGCGCGAGACAACGCCGATGTTTCCTTCGCGATGAATGTGTCCCGGCATGATTCCGATTTTGCATTTGCCTGGGGAAATGATGCCCGGACAGTTTGGTCCAATCAGTCGCGTGGGCTTGTCTTTCAGAAATTCCTTCACCTTGACCATGTCGAGTGTCGGAATACCTTCGGTAATACAAACCACAACGGGTATTCCGGCGTCAGCCGCTTCCATCACTGCATCGGCAGCAAAGGGGGGTGGCACATAAATCACCGAAGCATTAGCTCCGGCTTCTCGCACGGCATCGGCAACGGTATTGAAAACCGGAATTCCCTCGTGCGTCGTGCCGCCCTTGCCGGGCGTCACGCCACCAACGACATTCGTTCCATATTCAACCATTTGCTTGGCATGGAACGTTCCTTCTTTTCCCGTCAGGCCCTGAACGATCAGGCGCGTAGATTTATCGACTAGTACGCTCAATTATGAAAGCTCCTTCATTTGAAACGCGGCAGTATAGCAATCGGCCACAACAAGGCACAAAACACACAAATTGGAAAGTTTTCTTTCGTGATTTTTGTGCCTCTTTGTGGCTTAAACCAGCTCAATTTTTTCCCCGTACTGCGGAACGTGAACGTTCCAGCCAAACTTCTCCTTGATATGTCCGGCCATCGCATTTGCGGCTTCGGGTTCGCCGTGCGTCAGGAAAGTTTGACGCGGCACACCGCTCTCGATGCCTCCCAGCCAGCGCAGCACTTCTCCATAGTCAGCGTGCGCGGAAAAGCCACCGATCTTTGCGATGCGGCA
Source organism: Pyrinomonadaceae bacterium (assembly GCA_035758935.1). Classification (GTDB taxonomy): domain Bacteria; phylum Acidobacteriota; class Blastocatellia; order Pyrinomonadales; family Pyrinomonadaceae; genus PSRF01. The sequence goes on from DASTVU010000228.1 coordinate 5,221, forward strand.
ACGCACCGGAACCCGCTGCTTCATAATCTTCACTTCCGGTTCACCATCGAGTATGCGACGTCCCGTCGTGCCGGCAGCCTGAAACCCAACGAAGACGATTGTTGCTTCCGGATCGGGCACAAGACGCATAGCGTGATGCAAGACACGTCCGCCAGTCATCATGCCCGATGCGCTGATGATCACTCGCGCGCCTTTCGCATCGTTGAGCCGCTTCGACTCCTGGCGCGATGATGCTGTAGCCATCGAATGAGTTCGCAGCGGATGTCTCTGCTGAGTGAGAATGCTCGTATAATCCTCATCCTGTTCTTCTTTGCGATTGGCGTATGCAGCCGTCGCTGCAGCGGCCATCGGTGAATCAACCGTGACCGGCAAAACCGGGATCGTTTTTTCATCTTCCAATTCACGAATCAAGTAGACGAGTTCCTGTGTGCGTCCGACCGCGAATGCTGGAATCAACACTGGAGCATCGCGTTCTGCGGCATCGTTAATGATTCGCGCTAAGGCTACTTTCGGATCTTCAGGATCGTGCAGGCGATCGCCGTAAGTCGATTCAACCAAGAGGTAGTCGCAAGCAGGTGGCGGTGCAGGATCGTGAATGATGGGTTGATCGTAATGGCCCAGGTCGCCCGAAAAGAGTATGCGGCGGTCTTGTCCGTCTGCTAAAGCATGGTCTACTTCCAGTAGTACCAAACTCGATCCGAGGATGTGCCCCGCGATTCTGAATCCGGCTCGAATTCCGGGAGCAACTTCTATTGACTCACCCGTATTCGCAACCGGCTCGATTAACTGCAAAGCAGCGAACGCGTCCTTCTCAGTGTAGAGCGGGAGAGCAGGAGTGTGTTTCGTCAACTTATGACGATTGCGATAGTCGGCATCTTCTTCCTGTAAACGCCCGGAGTCCGGCAAGAGAATCTTCAACAGATCAGCAGTTCCTCGTGAGCAATAAACCGGGCCGCGAAAACCCTGTTGGACCAGGCGCGGCAGATAACCCGTGTGATCGATGTGCGCGTGAGTAATGAGAACCGCATTGAGCGACCCTGGCTTGAAAGGCGGTTCCTGCCAGTTGCGTTCACGCAACTCCTTCAGTCCCTGAAACAACCCGCAGTCAACAAGGACACGAGCCCGGTCGGTTTGAACGAGATACTTCGATCCGGTAACGGTGCCGACACCACCCCAAAACTCAATACTGGCCAATTAATAACTCCTTCCGAGTTCAAATCTCATGCAGCGAGGCCAACAACCTTCTCAGCAGCGTCCTTCATGCCGTCAGCGACGGTGAAGTTAAGGCCCGACTCCCGAATGACTCTCTGCCCTTCTTCAACGTTCGTTCCTTCGAGACGCACAACAACCGGCACTTTGATCCCGAGGTTCTTCGCAGCCTCGACCACACCACGCGCGACCATGTCGCAACGCACGATGCCACCAAAGATATTGATCAAAACAGCCTTCACGTTTCGATCTGCCAGCAGGATGCGAAACGCAGCTTCAACTCTTTCCTGCGACGCGCCACCACCTACGTCAAGAAAGTTCGCCGGTTCGCCACCCGCGAGTTTGATGATGTCCATCGTTGCCATGGCGAGACCGGCGCCGTTCACCATGCACGCGATGTTACCGTCGAGCTTGATGTAGTTGAGATCAAATTTGGACGCTTCGATTTCCAAGGGTTCTTCTTCATGAAGATCGCGGAGGTTAAGAAAATCTTTGTGACGAAACAGGGCGTTGTCGTCGAAGTTAATTTTTGCATCAAGCGCTATCAGGCGACCGTCCTTCGTCAACAGAAACGGATTGATCTCGGCGAGCGAAGCATCCATCTGCTCGTAAGCGCCGTAGAGCGACTGCATGAACTTCACGGCCTGGCTCACGAGCGGGCCCGGCAATCCCAGACCAAAAGCGAGTTTGCGCGCCTGAAATGGCTGGAAGCCAATAGCCGGGTCGATCGTCTCTTTCATGATCTTTTCCGGCGTCTTTGCCGCGACTTCCTCGATGTCCATTCCACCCGCTGACGAGGCCATGAACACCTGCCGTCCTGAGGCGCGGTCGAGCACGATTCCGAGATAGTATTCTTTATCGATAGGCAAGCCTTCTTCGATCAGAAGTACTCGTACTTCCCTGCCCTCGGGACCGGTTTGATGCGTGACGAGTTTCATGCCCAGCATTTGGCGAGCGATCGATTCTGCTTCGTCGGCACTGCGGGCTAACTTCACGCCTCCGCCCTTGCCTCGTCCGCCCGCATGAATTTGCGCTTTCACAACGACGATGTCGCCGCCGAGCTCTTTTGCGGCGTGATATGCCTCTTCAGGCGACCGCGCCACAATCCCGCGCGGAACGGGCACACCATACTTCCTTAACAGTTCTTTTCCCTGATATTCATGAATCTTCATGCAACAGCCTCAGATAATTTCGAATCTTTTGGAACGCGCGAGTGTAGCCGCGCCGCTGAGTTCACCGCAAGCTTACACACATTGCCTTGTATAATCTGCGTAATCTGTGGATAGAACGGAGTAACTCACATGAGCGACGTTGTTGTAACTTCTCAAACAAACCTGCGGAATGAAGTGCGCTATGGCGACGGGCATTCATTAGTTACCGATGAACCTGTTAGTGCGGGTGGCGAGGACGCGGGTCCGGATCCATATACGTTGTTGCTCGCCGCACTCGGAACTTGCATCTCGATGACCGTCACGCTCTATGCACGAAGAAAGCAGTGGCCACTCGAGCAAGTCACAGTGCGCCTAAGGCAGGGACGAATACACTCAAAAGATTGTCAGGAATGCATTCAGAACACGGAAGGCTACATTCACCGCATCGAACGATCGGTCAGTTTCACTGGCCCACTCTCCGAAGAGCAACACGCGCGCCTACAGGAGATCGCGCACAAGTGCCCGATCCATAAAACGCTTACATCCCCGATCGTTATTGCTGATCTGAAAGATGATTCTAATTAAGACGTGCCTCGACACTTTGCTTCAAAAGTCACTGTTTGCGTCATCGTGTTCATTGCTGAGCCACCAGTTAAGTGGTCACGAATCCGGGATAACGCTCAGCCAGAAGATTGTTGGTCGTGGAATTCACAACAGGTCCAAGCGTTTCGACTCATCAACTCACGGACTCAATTACTTGCTCGCCAAGCAGGAAATAAATGCTGGGCAGATTGAATTTTGAATCGGTAGCGGTAAATAAAACCTCAGTAGTCAAATCTCCCGCGCCTTTCACGGGTACGCCGTCGCGCGTGCCGAGGAACTCAGTGAGTTCACTCGTTCCGATTTTGTAGCGAGCCGTTACCTGGATATCAGTGATCCCTTCGTCTTGTTTCTTCGCAAGAAACTTGAACTCCTCACCGTTAGAGATAAACGTTGTTTGGACCGTCCCTTGTTGCAGCGCTGGGAATAGCCATGCCCACCCGCAGTAAGCAACAAAAAGTTCATCGTCATTGATTAAGTTCACCGGCTCGCCAAGGAAGGACCATGTAAGACCGTCATTCACGAAACCTCTGCCACTGATGCCATCTGGCATTTTGTAATAAACGAGATGGATCTGAACGTCGCCATAGGTAATGAGCTTTGCCTTGTAGGTGCGTTTGAAGTGAACGCTCTCTGGCCGCACTCCAAATTCCATGGGGTGTGCCAACCACTCAGTCATTTGCTCTTCGATCTGGTGTTTGTTCACTGAGCCAAACATTCTTCTCCACGAATTGTTGGGACGAGCACTATCATCGACACCGAAGCAATTCAACGTCGAGACGCTCGACAAGATTTTCGCGGCCATCCCGCACGCTTCAGAACCTCGAGGGCCACTTCCCGCAGAGGACGATCTCCATTGTCCACGCAAAAGTCTTCGATCTCAGCCCTGTCTAAGATGCCGTCGAGTTCCACAGTCCCTACACCAACTGCGCCCGATATTGTCAGCACTGGGATAAGTTCTTCTACCTCTTCCATGGTACGGACTCGCTTGCAGTCACTCCGAGCAGGTCCGCAACAAGGTCCACCCATTGGACCAGGCGCTCACGCTCGATTGGAATCTCCGCGAACAGAGCGTTCACACTATTGAGCCCGGCAGTTTCGATCAAACGTTTCTCGTTGCATACCCACTTACTGCGCGTAGCTCGCGAGCTAGGTCGCTACCGGTTAAAGCGAACACTGCCGAAGATGCGAAGGCCGATTTCAACTTCTTTGGCACTTCGGCCCTGCACGGTAATCGTCAGCGACGTTTCCATCTGTGAGTGGGTACCGCTTCTACGAACCACCACATACAAATGCGCCACGTATTTTCGCTCTGGATGCTTGCGAGCATAAAGCGAATCGTCAATGTACGTTGCCAGTCTTCCAGTTTTTCCACCGATCCGAAATGACTGTTCGTTGAAGTCGACGGTATCGTCGGATTTCGTTGCCGCACCGCCATACCAACCGTAATCGATTGAGAGCAGCATGTCGCGGTTTTCAAACTCGGCGACGCAGGAGTCAATGCCCTCACTGGGATTGCGTTTGAGGTCAGTCGGAATCCGGATGGTGAGGTGGCACACGTGAACTGTTGCCGAGTCGTCTTTGCGGTGCGTGCGCGGCGCGGCGACTGTGAACGTTGCAGATATTAGAGCTGCAATGAGGGTCACGTATGTCATCGTTGTTGGAGCAAAAGAACTTCAAGCTTGCTTGTTCTTGTCGTCCCAGTTCATCGGCTCCCACAGTTCCACTTTGTTCCCCTCCGGGTCCATGATCCAGGCGAACTTTCCGTTTTCATGCGATTCCGGGCCTTTGATGACTTCGACCCCGCCCTCCCGCAGTTGGGCGATCATTTCGTCAAGGTTGTCCACTCGGTAGTTGATCATGAACGTGGAGTCGCTGGGGCTAAACCACTGGCTTTCTTTCTCTGCGAGATGCCAGACAGTAAGGCCCTTGTCTTCGGCCTTGTCGTCCGGCCATCTCAGGACAGCACCGCCCCAGCTCTCGACTGGCATGCCCAGGTGTTTCTGATACCAGGCTACAAGCGTAGCGCTGTCGTTTCTGCTCTTAAAGAAGACTCCGCCGATTCCCGTAATTTTAGCCATCGTTGCCTCCAAATCAGAATAATGAGCGTGGCAGGATAACAGACCTTTGTCCCCTGAGGCAGCGCTCCGGCATCACTGGTGCTGAGCATCATGGGATCGAGCCTTTGACCGAAAAGCGGCGTACAAAACCAGACTTCCAGCCACAGCAAGGCTTAATGAATCGGCCCCTCCCACCATCGGGATGCGAACGATCTCCTGGCAAAGTGATCGTTGCTCTTCCGTCAGTCCCGAACGTTCGTTGCCCAACAACAAAACTGTAAAGCAACGTCTCGATGGGAAACCTCTGATCGACAGCTTCGACAAAGTTACGCACACCTTCAATGAAGAAAAGCCGGTGCTGGTCACGATAGCGGCGGTCGGTCTGAAGTTTCCGAATTCGAGAGAGAGTGAGCGCAACTTCTAATTGCCGATAATCGGCTCGATGTTCATCTTTCATCCTCCGTAAGTTGAGCCGATTGGCTAGAGTAGATTAGGTGTGAATTCATCTTGAGTAGTCAGCTTCAACGGCTGGACGTATCGAGATCATATGGAACTTTTTCTAAAGACTACTTGTCTAAGGATCATTTCTTGAATAGGAGAAGTGTATGGACGTCAACAAACTTGCCGGCGCCTGTTTGATTGTCTTAGGGATCATAAACGTGCTTCACGAATTGGTCGTGAGATCAGATGGACGAGGCGAACCAGGGATTCTATATGCATTTGTGACCGCGCTGTTCTTTACTTTCGGAGTCGCGCTACTCCTCCGCAAGAATGTCGATCGCGGCAAGCGCCGGCAGAAAGTAAAAGGTCCTTCAATTGTCTGAGATTAGCATTTGATTATCGCATTCGTTCGCTGAGGAGTCCGTTTCGCGGCGTGTTGGACAGGCGTTGGGCATCAAACTCCACTCACACGATGAGTTTCTCACGACGCGTTGTTCTGAAATATGGATCGCTTCTCATGTAATTCGCTCAGCTTCTCAGCCGCGTATTTCGACCGTGCCTTACCATTGCTTTCCAATCCGCGTTCGTTACACCAGCGAATCAACTCTTCACTGTCGACATCAACTTTCTCGACTTGAAACCCTGCACTCTGGAACTCCTGAAACCTTTCTTCGGCAACTTGCAGCCACTCCGAGTAACTCATTTCTAATTCCTCAGCATCAGTTGCTGTCTCGCGAATACGCTGCCACTGTTCGGGCCGATACCAAACAAATGCAACAACTATTTCCTCGTGAGTTTCGTTAGTGTCCATCCGCTGACCTCACTTTTTTGGTGGTGCAGTTTCGATCAGGATCTGTTTGATGGCTGCCTCGCGTGAAATCTTGCCGTCGAGGTAAGCCTGCCAGTGCGTTTCGAGTGATTTCCTGTACCCACGGTAACCACGCTCGTACATACCCAGAATGACGGGTTGATAGTTGCTTACGCCGCGTTTGGCTAGAGCGCGCCGCGTCAGTTCGCCCGACGTATAAAATAGGATGGCGTGCCAGAGGTTCGAGTACGGCCTGATCTTTAGCTCGCGCGATGCACGAGCGAGGTCAGCGCCGATTGCTGCATTCGAATTGCCGTCCACGATCGCGTGTGAAGGCTCGTGCATCATCATCTCGAGGGCTGCGAAGCCCTGATAGCCTTGCTCGGTACTCGTGACAACCACATGCGCGTGCTTGCCCTCGCCGACTGTGTACGCGCCAAACTCCCATCCGAAAGGCGAGACGTCAACGAGAATGTCCGTCGGAAAAGGAACCCCGTATGCCTTTTCGTGAGCGGCAGCTAACTCTTCGGCGGCTGATGCGAGCATTGGCTCTGCCATTGCGATCCAGAAACGGTTCGCACGATCGTCTTCCTCCCACTGTGCAATCCGGTACATCGACATTGCGTCCTCGAGTGCCGTCGCCGCTGCTTTGGGGAGCGATGCGGGCAGTTTCGATGTGCTCGTTTCGGAGAGTGCGGCGTTTAGTCGTATCAACTCAGCGTCGAAGATCGGGCTTCGTGTCCCCAAGAACGCGCGGTAAGTCTCGACGGCTTTGTTCCATTTCGTAAGATCGTCACCGGAGAGCGACGCCGGAGTTGTAGGCTCGAAGCGTGCCGCGTAAAGAAGTCGTTGATGCAGGTTGACCCAGGGATTACTCTGCAACCGGTAACGACCAACCTTCACAGAAAAGATCGGCTTACCCTGCGATGAGGCGTCGACTGCCAGGACAAGGCCGAAAGTGAGTGCTGCTACGACGAGAGCTAAGCAACGATTGAAGATCATAATCACCCTTTGGACCTTAGCGTGATTGTTTCCTCACCCACAACGTTTCGCCCGAGCCTTCGTTCCACAAATGCCACAATGCAAGAACAGCGGCGCGGTTGAACCGTAATTTTTCATAGAAATGCCTCTACGCTGCAATCTCAAGAAGCACCTCAGGGTGAAGCTCGGCGATCTTCAGTAATTGCTTTGCTGCGCCAGACGGCTCGCGGCGACCCTGTTCCCACTGCTCCAGAGTACGTTTGGAAACCCCAAGGGCGGCGGCAAACTGCGCTTGTGACAAACCACTCTTCATCCGTACGCGAACGACATGGGACTTGGCTTCAACTTTCGTACGCTTCCCTCCGCCAGCCTTGATCTCGCGCACACCGTCAAGGACCTCTTGCCACACATCGCGCTCAGCCTCGAACTTAGCCAACGCCTTACCACTAAGCTTCTTACCCATCTTTAAAGGCCTCCAATAACTGCTTGAGAATGTGCGCAGGAATGTTCTCGCGCTTTGCCTTTGCATACAAAGTCAGCATCCAAAACTCATTGGGTCGATACCGAACAAAATAGATGATCCGGAGCCCACCCCGCTTTCCCGCTCCAGATCGTGCCCAGCGTACTTTGCGCAAGCCACCGGATCCAGGAATGATCTCTCCAGCGTCGGGATTCTCGATTAGGTGCTGCTGCAGGTCAAAGTACTCATCGTCGTCCAAGTACCGGGGAAGCACCCGCTCGAAGATGGTCGACTCGATGAAGGTGAACACCTCGCCACTATACGCCTTTGGCGTATCCCCCGCAATAGCCAAAGCGCGATGATCCCGGGACGCACTTCAAAACCAACCCGTTGTACCAAATGGTTGTCGCGCTTCCCATACTACGGCTCTAAGTCTGAGGACGTTTGTGCTATTGCTGACAGGCTGGCGAGTAGTACAAAAGACACAATCTTCAGAGACGACCACTTCCACATATCCGTCCACTCCTTCTATTTGGATTGAGCGTCACGTATAGGATGATCCTCAATCACCCAGCGCCTTTGGGTTAACTGATAGTTCAAATATTGACGTCAGATTTAGTTTGAACGCTGGCAATGCAACTATCTCGAACCAATCAGCAAAAGCTGTGCAGCCGGGCAAATACTCCGGCAGCTTCTGGACGAGTGAGTCCCAGCCGTCCATTTCTTCATTCACTTCAATACGGTTACCGCCCCTCAACTCAATCTCCAAACAGATCAAATCAACAGCCCACAAATCACGCTTGAACGCCTTAATTGAAATCGCTTCGTCCCATGTCAACGAGGTAACGCCTCGCTCATTCTCCATCGTTAGCCAGGAGATACTCATGTGTCTTTCATCATGAGCGATCTTGTATACAGTGCCTCGCCGGCCCTCTCGGTACGATCGGCGACGAGCTCGAGCTCGATTTAGATATGTCTTAAGCGCATCAAGCATGATCTACCAATGACTCCGCTGCAAGCGCTTGTCGCAGACGACTTCGCTCATGCAGTTCCTTCAAGGATAAATTTCGCTACGCCCTCAGGATCATCCCACATCGGTACATGTGCCCAGCGCTCCTGAGCTTCTCGCCAGATCACATTTTCATTTTCGGGGATTTCGTCGCGCAGGCGGGCGCTGGGCGGGAGTAACAAGTCACGCTTTCCAAATGTGATTGTGACTCGAACGCTCTTGGAGATCGTCTTGCCGCCACAAAAGGGAGCTTTCATACTTTCGCGAAATTTTGTTAAAGCGGTTTTGGAGGCAAACATTGGAGCGGAGGCAAAAATATCAACCAATTCAAGGGCATCTGCTTCGGGCACTTCGCGTGATACGGGGATAGCCATAACCAGTTTGCGCGTGAATTCTCGGCGAAGCAGGGCGTGGGTTGTACGCGGTAAGTGGCCAACGCCCAAGCGCATGAGTTGAAGAACTATCTCGGCACGAAACGGGAAACGCTTCCTCCATAAGCCTGCTGGTGAGAGGGCCACGATAGAGTTGACGCGAAAGCTCGCAAGCTTTCCCAACTTGGCCGCTTCCAGCGCCATGTACCCGCCCAAAGAGTTTCCGACGATGTCCACACAGTTGTACCCATCGCTGATTTGTTTCTGTTCGTCAATCTTACTCAGCGTTTGGGCTAGCGCTGCCACAAGATTGGCTGGCGTCTGCTGAATGTCCGTGAGCGGTGGAGTGCTGCCGAAGCCGGCAATGTCGAATGCTAAGACACGTCGCTCTTTAGCAAGATTGGGGAGGACCATCTTCCACGCAACGTGCGACATTCCGATTCCGTGAAGCAGAATCAATGGGCGACCTCGACCCTCATCATTGTAGTGCCAGCCAAACTCGTGGTTCGGACAGAAAAGGCAAGAACTGTTATTTGGAGATTGGACCAACGTTTCCACTTTCAACTCGCTTGAGACATGAGCCTCAGAATTCGTGCGCGGATGCGGAATGCCAACACGCACGCTAGCGCGCTACCGGGCAACACGAGGGCACTCGCAACCACGGCGAGACCCACAACGGCCCTCGGCGGCGCGAATGTTGGATCGGTCGATGCTCCTGGTATGTACGGCGGCATGCGGCCGAGATTGAAGAGGAACCACGCTGCAGCATAAACCAGCACGAAGAGCGCCAGCACAGCGTAGGTCACTACGACGCGGGCGCGTCTGCTGCTTCGAAGAAGAGAGCCTGCCGCTACCCAGCCGGCGACCGCTGGGGGAATCCAAAAGCCGACAAGGACGATAAGGCTCGGGAGTCGATCAGGTATCAACATAAGCCTGATGAGCATGGCCTCTTGATCGAACGGTCAGGCGCCGCGGAGCACGACAAACAGGCGAACGCTGTAGTATCCATCATCTGGCCTCCAGGCAACGCTCTCCAGACAGCTCGTTCCCCTCTCCCAGGGCTCATTGTCTTTGAGCGCTTCGAAAGTGAACTCGTTCGCAAAATTGCAGAAGAACAGACGGAACCAGTGAATGTCCTCCGTGAGCTTCTCGGCCTTGATGTTTTCTTCAATCGATGCGAACAGGCTCGGTGGTACATGCGCCACCACGCCCGCGGAAGTGCGAGTACCAAAGTTTCCTATGTAGGCGGTGTAAGACTTTTCGTTGACCACCCACAGTTCAGTAGTGACTTGTTCGGGATCAGTCTTACCCCACAGGACCGCAAGCAAGACGTGAAATGAATTGAGTGTGAAGTTCATGAGAGCGTCGTGTATGGCGCCCTCTCCCTGACCCACCCCAGCAAAACACTCCTCGATAACGACCCCGCTGCGTATCAGGGCGTGAACGTCGAGGAGACCACTTGATTCGCCCGGATACCAGAGTGCACGCACGGCAGGGAGTTCACCGTTCGGAACGACCCAGTCGTTCTCGGCGACGCATGTCAAGCCGTGGCCTTCAAACAACTTCGAGAGGTAGTCAACGGTTTCGCTCATGGCTGGTTCGACCACATGCAAGAACGGCTGCCAAAGTCGGCAGCCGTAAGTGTTTGATAGAAGTGGTCGGGACGGCGAGATTCGAACTCGCGACCTCACGCACCCCAA